>NZ_JALNUL010000139.1:0-1861 GCF_026540775.1 Methylobacterium sp. GC_Met_3 | reverse complement strand
AGGCCGCTGGCATCGCCCAGGCTGAAAACAACGCAGCCCGCTATCAGTGAACCCGCCATCTCGAGGAAGGCCGGACCGCTCCCGAAAGCCTGCACCTCGTACCCGGCGGCCTGCAGCGTGCCGACGAGCCCATGCCGGGCGTCATCCTGGGGCGCGACCACATAGGCGCGCAGGCCCGTGTCGACGGTGACGTCCTGCGCGATCCCACCCGCTGACCGGCTCCGTCCGTCGTGACCTGGGATCGGGAAGAAGGTGTCGCGGATGCGGCGCACCGCTTGGTCGGAGGCACGCTGGATCCGGTACTCCAGCACGAGTGTCTCGCCAGCGCCGACGCGCTCGATCGCTTGCGCGGCGGCGTCGCGATCCTCGGGGTGAACGCTCGCCAGCCAGCGCGCGAGATCCGGCATATCTTCGGGACGCATACCCCAGATCTGCGCGAAAGCCGGGCTGAGGTAGTCAAGCTTTCCGCTCGCCAGATCGGCGAGCCAGAGCAGGTTGGCCGAATGCGCGGCGAAGCGTCGGAAGCGCTCCTCGCTCTCCCGCAGGGCCGCCTCGACCTGATGGCGTTCGGTGACGTCGAGGGAGACCGCAAGGCCACCCACGATGGCTCCCGTCCCATCGCGAAGGGCGCTGACGACGTTGCGCACCCATACGGTCGTACCGTCCGGCTGGAGGTAGCGCTTCTCGATCGTGAAGGATGTGCCTTCCGCCATGGCGCGCCGGTAGAGGGGTTCGTTGGATGTCCAGTCGTCCGGGTGGGTCAGCTGTTGCACGGTGCGGCCGAGCAGATCATCGCGTGGGCGCCCTAGGATCTCGCAATAGCGATCATTCACGAAGCTCATCCGATGGGCGATATCGACGACGACGATGCCGGCCTCGGCTTGCTCGGCCACGGCCCGGAAGCGCTCCTCGCTCGCACGCATTGCCACGTCCGCAACGCGCCGTTCGATCAGGTTTGCGGCGTGCCTGTGCTGCGCGATGATGATCGCCGCGGTCTGGGTCAGGAGGGCGGCGAATTCGCGATCGCGGGGCGTGGCCTCACGCGGCGCGCGGAAGTACACGGCGAAGGTGCCAACGATCCGACCCGCTGCGGTTTCTGCCGGGAACGACCAGACGGCCCGGAAACCGTGCTGTTCGGCCAACCAGAGCCATGGCTGCCAGCGTGGCTCCTTCTGCACGTCGACGGTGATGACCGGCTGGCCGGTGAAGACAGCCAGACCGCACGCGAGCGAGTCCGGCCCGATCTTGATGCCGCTCACGGCCACGGCATAGGGCTCGGGCATGCCGATGACGTGCTGCAGCCCGGTGCCGCCCGGATTGGTCAGGTAGACGGCGGAGCGAAGGCCGCTACCGGAAGGGAGCAGGCCGTGTCAACGAGGATGCCCAGGCACTCGGCCAGCAGCGCGCCGTTGATGGCAGCGTGAAAGGCTTCCCTTTGGGCCGAAAGCCATGCCGTATGCTCGACCAGACTGCCGAATACGTGGGCGCCGTCCGGCACTCGCAACAGGGTATCCGATATGTGAGCCATGGTCATCCGAGGCATAGCGAGCGGACAGCGGCGTGTTCCGAACGCCGGCGCGAATTGGATACGCGGACGCTCTACCTGAGATGGTATTTCTTAGTCCCCCTTACGAAGAGCGAATATAACTTAAGACAGAAACGTCTTGGCATCCTCGGTGACCTGGCGCTGCGCGTCGCTACAGCAGGCCGGAACCGAGTTGACGACCTGCGTCACGGACTGACCGAGCTTCAAACGTCCCGGGCCGCCGGACCCTGACGCATATCAGCGGGATCCGAGCGCCTGATCGACCATCGAACGCTCTGGATGTTCAGTGATTCTGTCCGACGCTGCGGCGATGCA
>NZ_JALNUL010000138.1:0-1893 GCF_026540775.1 Methylobacterium sp. GC_Met_3 | reverse complement strand
CCGGCAGGGTATCGAGGGCGGTCTTGACGATGGTCTGCGCGTCGAGCCCGGCCTCGGCGTACATCTTCTCCGGGCTGTCGTGGTCCTGGTAGGTGTCCGGAAGCGTCAGTGTCCGAACCCGCACCCGCCCCGCATCCAGCGCGCCTGTCTCGGCCAGAAGATGCAGCACCATCGCGCCGAACCCGCCGCGCGAGCCCTCCTCGATCGTCAGCAGGACCTCGTGGTCGCGTGCCAGATCCAGGATCAGCGCCTCGTCCAGCGGCTTGGCGAAGCGGGCATCCGCGACCGTCACCGCGACGCCCCGCTCGGCCAGCGTGTCGGCCGCCTTCAGCGCCTCCGCCAGACGCGTGCCGAGCGAGAGGATCGCGACCCGCGCCTCCGCGTCCCGCCGCACCACCCGGCCCTTGCCGACGGCCAAAACCTCGCCCCGCTCCGGCAACTCGACGCCGACACCCTCGCCGCGCGGGTAGCGCAGCGCGATCGGGCCGCTGTCGTGGGCATGCGCGGTCGCCACCATGTGGACCAGCTCGGCCTCGTCGGAGGCCGCCATCACGGTCATGTTGGGCAGGCAGCACAGGTACGCCAGATCGAACGCGCCGGCATGGGTCGCCCCGTCGGCGCCGACCAGACCCGCCCGGTCCAGGCAGAACCGTACGGGCAGGTTCTGCAGCGCCACGTCGTGCACGACCTGATCGTAGGCCCGCTGCAGGAAGGTCGAGTAGATCGCCACGAACGGCCGGTAGCCCTCCGTCGCCAGACCGCCCGCAAACGTCACCGCGTGCTGCTCGGCGATGCCCACGTCGAAGGTCTTGTCCGGGTGCGCCTTGCCGAACAGGTCGATGCCGGTGCCGCCCGGCATGGCGGCGGTGATCGCCACGACCTTGTCGTCGGCGTCCGCCGCCTTGATCAGGCTCTCGCCGAACACCCGCGTGTAGGCCGGCGCGTTCGGCTTGGCCTTGGCCTGCACGCCCGACACCACGTCGAACTTGACCACGCCGTGGTAGCGGTCGGCACTCGCCTCGGCCGGCGCGTAGCCCTTGCCCTTGCGGGTGACCACGTGGAGCAGGATCGGGCCGTGCTCGGCGTCGCGCACGTTCTTCAACACCGGCAGCAGGTGGTCGAGGTTGTGCCCGTCGACCGGGCCGACATAGTGGAAGCCCATCTCCTCGAACATCGTGCCGCCGCCGACCACGAGCGAGCGGGCGTATTCCTCGGCCGCCGCGGCGCGCTGGTAGATCGCCTTCGGCAGGAGCTTGCCGAGCTGCTTGGCGGTCTCGCGCAGGGTCTGGTAGGCGCCGCCCGAGGCGAGCCGCGCGAGGTAGGCCGACATGGCGCCCACCGGCGGGGCGATCGACATGTCGTTGTCGTTGAGGATCACGATCAGGCGCGAATGCAGGGCGCCGGCGTTGTTGAGCGCCTCGTACGCCATGCCGGCCGACATCGAGCCGTCGCCGATCACCGCGATGGCGTTGCGGCGCTTGGCGGCGCCGCCCGTGTGCTTGGCGGTGGCGTTGTCGAGATCGCGGGCGACTGCCATGCCGAGCGCGGCCGAGATCGAGGTGGACGAGTGGGCCGCGCCGAACGGATCGTAGACGCTCTCGGAGCGCTTGGTGAAGCCCGAGAGGCCGCCGCCCTGGCGCAGCGTGCGGATGCGGTCGCGGCGCTCGGTGAGGATCTTGTGCGGGTAGCACTGGTGGCCGACGTCCCAGACGATGCGGTCGTCGGGGGTGTCGAACACGTGGTGCAGGGCGACGGTGAGTTCGACCACGCCGAGCCCCGAGCCGAGATGGCCGCCGGTGATCGAGACGGCGTCGATCATCTCGGCGCGCACCGCATCCGCCACACTCTGCAGCTCCGATTCCGGAAGACGCCGCAACGCTGCCGGGTTCGGGA
>NZ_JALNUL010000137.1:0-1894 GCF_026540775.1 Methylobacterium sp. GC_Met_3 | reverse complement strand
TGGCGATATCGCCCGATGCGGTGACGGCGGCAGCCGACCTGTTGAACGCCTACTTCCTGCCGATGGCCGAGCGGATGTTCGGGGACGCCGTGATCCCGGTGGCCGAGCGCCGCGGGATGCTATTGGCACAGCATTTCCGGCAGAACCGGGTGACGGAGTTCAACGCCCGCGAGGTCCGCCAGCAGATCGGCGGCATGCTGCGTGAGGCTGCCGACATGGATGCTGCCTGCAAGCAGTTGGTCGAGGCCGGATTGATCCGGCCGCGCTTCACTCGGGCTGGCGAGGTGAAGGGTCGGAAGTCTCAGAGCTACGAGGTCAATCCGGAGGTCGTCGCCACCCGCCCTTTTGTCGAAAACCCCATCCCTGAAAAGATGGGGACCCCCGTGCCGGTAGTGCCAATAGCTCTGAAAACCGAGCTAACGGCACAAATGGCACAAACGGCACAAACGGCACAGGGGGGTAAGATATTCTCGGACGCGCAGGAAGTCGGGCGCGGTTTCGAGGAGATGATCGGCGAGATCGGTCTCGAAGATATGTTCCGCCTCAGCGAGATCGCAGGTTTCAAGGTTCGACAGCGGTACGTTGAAATGGGCCCGGCGGAACGTGCCTTATTCCACAAGCACTATGGTGTGGGCGTGCTGGTGGGAGCGCGACCGGAGCCGAGGCGCAAATGCAAGATCCGCGAACCCGTGCGCGCTTCAAGGACATCTGGCACCGGCTGTCCGAGCACTACCAGGGCTTGGGTAACTCGCCCCGCACAATAGAGGAGACTGCGCTTCTCCGGCATAACATCCTGGTGATCTGGACGTATGAAGGATTGCCGGTCGAGTTCCTCGACGAGTTGCGGGCGACTGATCTCATAGATCCGGTTCGCTGACCTCCACCCGGCCGGGGCGCCCGTCGGAAAGAACTGCGCTTCGACTGGCGCCATCGGCTTATAATTACAGAGCTTTCAGTCCGATTATCTTTCTTCCCATGTTGTAGAGACGTTTATCATCTTCATGTGCACATCTGGAAAGATTTGATATCTTGTGATTATCTCTCTGGCCCTGCTTGAATGCATCGACCGCAGCCCCAACATATTTAGCATCTTCTTTACTGAAGGCGGCTTTAAGCTCCTCGCGACCTTTTACGTCGTCACCCAGGTTCAAGCTCCATTCTAGGTCCTCTTTAGCTGCCTTCCAATTTGCAGACATTGCTTCCTCCCGTGCCCTCTGGTGGGGCCAACAGGAGGATACGCTGGTTTTCGGTTCCGTCGAGTGGATTAGGATCCGCTGTCGATCGGAGAGGTTGGCGCAATGGTCTCACCAAGCGTCCTCCTTGATGAGAGCGCTGCCCTGATCGAAGGTGCCTGACCAACCTCTGTCAGGCAGCCGGACAGTAACGCGAGACAGACCGGCTTCCTCGCCATCACCAGTCGCAAGTTTGGCATAGACCTGCCCACGCTTCTCCATCCGCTTCAGGTCCCTGACGCGGACGTCGAGGCGGGCAGCCAACTCGCGGGGATCGACGATCCAGTTGCCCTTGTGCCCGAAGATGAGCTTCACGGAGCAGGTCCTCACCAGCTCGGCAGCAGATGCGGGGCTGAGACCGTCGATAGCACGCGCCACTCACGGATCCAAGAATGAGGATCGGAAGCGTCGGTTAAGAGGGACGCTGTCATGAGGATCGCCGAACGCGATCGCCCGGTGAAGAGCCTAGCCCTAGCCCTCCATCTGCCTGCGGTCTTCGTGATCGTCCCCAGCCTGCTGGTCCATCGCTGATCTCCGTCGCCGACAGGTCAACTGACCGCGGCCGGATTGGGCCGCGCCCATCCACAGGAAATCGTCGTGGTTAATGATCTGTTATCGAGCGACGATCCGTGCCCAGCCTCCCCTTCACGGAAGCTCAACCA
>NZ_JALNUL010000136.1:0-2083 GCF_026540775.1 Methylobacterium sp. GC_Met_3 | reverse complement strand
AACACCCGTCTGGCGGACGACGCGTTTGGGTCCGAAGCTCGGGATGTTCGGGGGAGGGCCTAGGCGGCCGTCTCCCGGCTCCAGGCCGAGTACCAAGCCTCGAACAGGCGCAGCTGAGCCTCGACGTAGCCGCGCTGGCTATCGCTGAGCGTATCGGTCTCGTTGAAGTGGAGGCGGTACTCCGCGTGGCCCTTCAGCACCATCATGTGCTTAAAGTAGAGGACGAGGTCCGGACCCTCGTCGAACGAGGACAGGACCGCGAGCGCTGCTTCGAGCTCGAGCGCCCGTCGGCGGGCCGTCACATCACCTTGGGCCGCCGCCTGAGCGAGGGCACAAAGGTGCAGCACCTCCCGCGGCAGGACGTTGCCGATGCCGGTGATGGCGCCCGTCGCACCGCAATTGACGTAGCCGTGGAACACCGCCGTATCGACGCCGATCATCAGCGATACGTCGTCGTCGCGGCTGGTGATCGTCTCGGCGGCATAGCGCAGGTCCGCCGGTCCGCCGAACTCCTTGAACCCGACCAGGTTCGGATGGTCCGCACGCAGCGCGAAGAAGAGGTCCGCCCGGGTGGCGAAGCCGTAATACGGGCTGTTGTAGATCACCGCCGGCAGGCCCGGCGCCGCGGCGAGGATCGCCTTGAAGTGGGCCTGCTGCGCTGCAGGCGAGGAGCCGCGCGACAGAACCCGCGGGATCACCATCAGCCCTTTGGCGCCGACCTTCTCGGCATGGGCGGCGTGGGCGACGGCCACGGCCGTGTTGACCGCGCCGGTGCCGACGATGACGGGCACGCCCGCGGCGGCGAGGCGCGCGACGCCCTCCGTGCGCTGGTCATCGGTCAGGAGGGGCCAATCGCCCATCGAGCCGCAATAGACCACCGCCGACATGCCGGCGGCGATGAGGCTCTGGCCCATGCGGACGAGGGCGTCGAAATCGGGGCTGCGATCCGCCTTGCAGGGGGTCATCAGCGCAGGGATCACGCCGGAAAAGATCGGGGCCTTCATCGCGAACTCCTGGAGCCGGTCACTCGGAAGAAGCGTGAGCGCGACGGCCCCGCCGACCGGAGAGGCCACCTATGCCATCTTGCATTTTATTTGTCGACAAGAAACGCGTGGCGGTGTCACAGGACGATGCTGGTATCCCCCACTCGTGTCAGCAGCGTCTGCACCTGCTGGGCGATCTGCTCCGCATGGGCCTTGGCCAACCGGTCGGCGGCCTCGATGTCCCGGTCGGCGATGGCCTGGATCAGCTCCTCGTGTTCAACGACGAGATGCATCGGCAACTGGTCGTCATAGGAGTCGTAGTAGAGGCGCAGGATGCGCCGCCCTTCGCCGAGCAGGCGCTTTGACAGGCCGGTGAAGTACGGATTTCGGGCCGCCTCGGCGATGGCAATGTGAAACGCGGCGTTGATGGCGATCATCGCGAGGGCGTCCTGCGACTGCACCGCCGTGGCATAATCGGCCTGCACGGCACGGATCCCGCGCAAGTCGGCCGGACGGTGATGCCGTGCGGCGAGCCGGGTCGTCACCCGGTACATCAGCGACAGCGCGTCGAAGTAATTGCGCAGGTTGAGGAAATCGATCTGTGCGACCATGGTCGAGCGGTTCGGCAGGGTGCTGACGAGGCCCTCTTCGGCCAGCCGCACCAACGCCTCACGGATCGGGGTGCGCGACATGCTGAACCGCTCACCGAGCTGCACCTCGTCGATAGGGCTGCCCGGCGCGAGCTTGAGGTTCAGGATCTCGTCGCGCAGCAGGTCGTAGACGATCTTCGCCCCCGCGCCGCGCTTGCGCTCGGGAATGGCGATGGCATCGTCGGTCATGCGGGTCCCCGGCACACGTCGCGGTACGAGCGATGCGCAACCTTGTGCGGCTGTAAGGCGAAACCTTCAACCACGGGGCACCGTCCCGAGTCGGCCGCCTGCGCGAGGACGCTCGGCCTGTGCTAGGTAGGGGACTCATTCAGGTCCATGCGATGACACAGGAAACGAGCGCGACGGCGGCGAGGTAGTTGCAGGCCAAGCGGTCGTAGCGGGTCGCCACGCGCCGCCAGTTCTTGAGATGACCAAACAGGCGCTCGATCT
>NZ_JALNUL010000135.1:0-2260 GCF_026540775.1 Methylobacterium sp. GC_Met_3 | reverse complement strand
CTAAGTGACCTGCAAGACCGCTTGAAAGGTCCGGGTATCCCGAGGAGCTTGACCGATCTCCGTCGTTCCGGGGAAGCAGCCAGCGAAACGGTGGAACGGTTTGTCACCGATGTGCGGGTCAATCCCATACCGGCGCTGCTGATCGCGGCGGGATTTGGGCTACTCGTTTATGAGGCGTTCCGAACGGCGGTGGAGAGGCGAAGATTGGCGGTAGCCCCCTCAGGGGCCACTGCAGCGACGCTGGATCGCCACCTGCCTGAGAACCATCCTGACCGGATGTACGAACGGCTCGACGACGCGCTGGAGGAAAGCTTTCCCGGCAGCGACCCGGTCTCAGTGCGAATTACGAAGTAAGTCGGTTTCTACCGAAAGCCTGCGCGGACGGCGGGACGAGCTAGTAGGCTTCGTCCCAGCCTGGCGCACAACCCTGCTCGCGTCGGCGGCGGAGTAATCCTGGAATAGGTTCGAGGGCTGGCTGACTGGAGCTGTGGTGTATCCCAAGCAGCATCGCGGGTGGGTGTTCCATCCGGTTAAACGACCATTCATTCGGACGAGACACCCCGCAAAAACGGCATGGCTCACACAGCGTTCGTCCCTTACCTACGGGTCTCGACGGAGCGGCAGGGTCGGTCCGGTCTCGGGCTGGAAGCGCCACGGCGAGCTGTCGCCGATTTTCTCACGGGTGGTTCTTGGCGTCACGTGGCCGAACTGGTCGAGGTTGAAAGCGGATCCCGAGATAACCCGCCCTCGCCTATCGGAGGCTCTGACAATCTGCCGGCTATTGGATTGGCGATACGTAGGTGGCGGCGACTTTGTCGGACGACGAGGCGCAGGCGCCAAGGAGCGCCGCGGCCAGAGCCGCTGGTAGGATCGCATACTTCATAGAAGCCCCCTCAGCCTGTCTTCGCCGCTGCCGGGTACTTGCACCATTCAGAGGGTCGAACGTCGAGACTGAATTCGCCAAGCTTAGCGAATTGCGGCGCGCCTGTGTTCGCAGGGCCACGCAGAGGCGGCGACTGCGCCGGCGAGGCCGCATCGAGGCTAGGGGGGGCTGGCTCCGGTGCGGCTCTTCCAGCATTTGCCCCCCGGCCGAGCGCTGCCGTCATCTTGGCATGGTATGGTAAATGATCCGTCAACGGGTGCTGTTCTGCTCTCCGATAGCTTTGACAGGCAGCCGGTTGATGCTCGCGTTCTCGGTCCGTTCCGCGCCTACCCGCGGACCCTGGGACTGGATCTACCGCCAGTCGACTGCCGCGCGGTGGAATGAACGACCTGTCGTGAACGTCGCCAAATCCGATGTGCTATCATCCTTTGCTATGCTGGAGGCGGCCTTGATAATTCGATCTGCTATCGCAGTGTTACTCGTAGGCACTCCGGCGATTGCGGCCCCTGCCCATAGGCAGCCCACACCGGGCGCCGTGCAGCCGAGCGGCGATCCCGGCAGTATGACGGGAATGGATCCAAAAACAAAAGCTCAGGCGGACAAAGCAGAACGCGAGCGAGTCGCGCAGCAGAAGTTGTTCGATGACAAGATGGGCAAAACAATGAATACTATCTGTCGCGGTTGCTAAAATAGAGCAACGGTTCACGCTCTCTTCGAACGCCTAAAGGCGCGTCAGCGCACGCTCGTCTTGGCGATGGCCGAGCACGATGGGCTGACAGCGCAGAGCGCGCTGCGCTGGGTCGCAGAGCTGGAGAACGTCATCGCCGCCGTGGAAGCGGTTAAGGCCAAGCGTTCGCAGCTATCCCGCTGAAACGACATCGGCGCAGCAACCCGTAAGGTCACTGCGCCGCTGGATCGGGCTGCTGAGGGGGCACCGCAGCCACGCGGGAATGGGTACGCCCAGCTCGGCCTTCGCGAAGTGCGCCTGAGCACATCCATCCGCATGTGGTTCGGCGGTGACACGTGTCGCCCCTACTACCATAGCGAGCGCTTTGCCGTGCTCCTGTCCTCAGCCCTGTTCCTAGCGGGCGCACTCCCGTTGTTCTGGGCGATCGGCTGACCCTTCAGGCTCCAAAACAAGAAACACCCCAGGAGCGAAGGCTCCCAGGGCGCTGCCGATCTAGCGGCAAGTTTGATCAAGCTGGGGATGCGACGGTCAGCCGGAGGGCTGCTCCTCGGCGATGGAGAGCGACGAGGAGGACCAACTACCCCTCGCCCACCACCGCATCTCCCGGCATCGCTACCGGGAGCAACGCGATCGGATCTTAGTACGAGCCGAACTTGTAGTTCAGGCCGGCGCGGACGACGGCGAACTCG
>NZ_JALNUL010000134.1:0-2304 GCF_026540775.1 Methylobacterium sp. GC_Met_3 | reverse complement strand
CAAAAGCCATACCAAAGGGCGGACCACTTCAATGGGGGCTGATCACGTGTGCTATGGGCGTGGGTAGCCATACCGTGCTCCT
Organism: Methylobacterium sp. GC_Met_3; assembly: GCF_026540775.1. NCBI lineage: Bacteria > Pseudomonadati > Pseudomonadota > Alphaproteobacteria > Hyphomicrobiales > Methylobacteriaceae > Methylobacterium > Methylobacterium sp. GC_Met_3. Next base: position 2,222 of record NZ_JALNUL010000134.1, on the reverse strand, counting down.
CAGAAGTTCGGTGGGGTTAGGGCCGCAGCGAGGGGTAGGAGCCTTGCTGTGGCCTGCCTTTTATGGCACCATCAAATCATGCAGTCAATAGTTGGTACCAACAAAAAACGAGGGCGCGGTCGGCCCTTCGCCAACACGACGTCACTGAACGTGCGCGTCCCGCCCAACCTTTTGTCTGCTCTTGATAGTTGGATCACGGATCAGCCCGATCCGAAGCCGACGCGGCCTGAGGCCGTTCGACGGCTGCTGTCACAAAAACTGAATGTCCCAGACGAGGATATCGAGGCTTTATTGAAGCTCGTCCCGTAGCTCGCCCGACTTACGGCGCCTGCGCGCAGTCGGCCCCTCCCCCGTCATCATGGCCTTCGACACCGCTTCGGCAGTCCGATCCGCAGCGTCGATCAGCACCTCGTCGAGGTGGTGGATGTACAGGCTCGTGACGGTGTGCCCGGCGTGCCCCAGCATCGCGCCGATTGTGGAGTCGCTGTAGCCGAGGTCGGCCGCTGTGCTGCCGAAGCTGTGACGCATGAGGTGGGCTGTGAGAACGACGCCCGAGCGTTCGGCGTACCGGTCAATCGCCCGTGCGTGGCCGCCGTAGCGGCGGCCGCCTCGAATGCCTGGCAGCACGTAGGTCGCCTTCGGCGCTCTCGGTAGCACCTCCAGGACCGCCCTGGCTGAAGCGCCGAGCGGCCGGAGCGAGGCGCCTTCCTTCGAATCTCCCAAGCGGAGTTCGCAGTAAGCGAGATCGACCTCGCGCCAAGTCAGATCCAAGATCTCGCTCAAGCGGCAACCGGTTAGCGCCAGAAGCCGAATGAGGGCGATGCCCTGCCATGTGTCGCCCTCGTTTTCGCCAGCGGCCAGTGCCTTGCCGAGCGCGTGGAAATCCTCTGGTAGCAGTCGGCTGTCACGCTTACCGTCAGACGGCTTCTTCACCCCGAACACCGGGTTGGCCGCGATGATGCCTTCGCTCTTCGCGTAGCTCAGGATTCCACCCAAGAGCCCAACGGTCCTGGCGGCGGTGCCAGGTCCGCCCTTCACCACGGATTTGCCCCGCAGGCCTGTCTTGACGACGACTGCTGTCTTGCCGGCTTGCACGTCCCGCACGAACCGCTGGACGTCGACCGTCGTCAGGTCTTTCACCCGGCGGTTGCCCAGCAGGGGTTTGATGTGGCGCAAGATCCGGCCGCGGTCGACGTACAGCGTTCGCGCCTTTTTGGGGCGGCCGCCTTTGCCCATGATCAGGCTCTTATCAGCAGCGGCTAGGTAGGCGTTGCACAGCTCGTCGACCGTCATGGCGGAGCGGTTGGTGGCTCGCTCCTCCGCCGGATCCTCGCCCTTCGCGACTTGCCCAAGCAGCCCCTTGGCGGCCTTGCGAGCATCGTCGGCCGTCACGACTCCATGGAAACCGATTGTCACCCTGCGCGTCCGACCGGCATACCTGTACTGAACGAGGTAGCTGCGGCGACCAGAGGCGAACACCCGTACCCCGAAGCCCGGTAGCTCATCGCACCAAAGGAAGTAGTCTCGACCACTCGGCTCAGCCGCGTCGACGACCCGTTTCGTGATCCTCGCCATGGGCGCCCTTCTCTCTGCGGAAGCACAGCGGAAGCGCGCGGAAGCAAATCGAGCCCATCCACCGGCAATCAGAGAAGAGCCGGAAGATCGTTTTCGCAAGGATCGACAGAGACTTAGCGATTACGAGATAACTCCAGCAATCACGCGAAAACCTATGAGGCTAATCCTCCGAAGGCAAAGGTCACACGTTCGAATCGTGTCGGGTGCGCCAATCTTCTCAATGACTTAGCAGCCGTTGCCCGGCGGGTGAGCGAAGGTTGCGAAAGCAGGCGGCTCGAACTGCGCGTCCGTTCGCTTCTCTCCGCAGTTACCCTCCTCCCCAGCATGACTCTGTCCAGCGAAGCCCAGGACGCGGCCCTAAAGGCCGAGCTCGCCCCGACCGGCACATTGCGGGTTGGCCTGATCGAAGCTCCCTCCCCCGGCCTCATCTTCGTCAGGCGCGCCGCCGATGGGAAGCCCGAGGGCGTCACGGCGGATTTGGCTGCCGACCTGGCGCGGACGATTGGGTTGCCGCTCGCCGTCACCCTGTTCCCGAACTCGGGCGCCGCAGCTGCGGCGCTTCAGTCGACCACCATCGACGTAAGCTTCATGCCGGTCGACGCAACCCGGCGGCAGGTGCTCGATTTCGGCCCGGGTTACTACAACCT
>NZ_JALNUL010000133.1:0-2648 GCF_026540775.1 Methylobacterium sp. GC_Met_3 | reverse complement strand
AGAGCAAGATGCCCAGCGAAGTTCGGACCGGCCTTGGCACCGGCTAGGATGCGAGTTCGGTACGAGGCGTGTTGACGGTCACGACCCCGGAAATCCGGTAGGCCGATCGGGCCCCGGTATGGAGCAACGGCGTAGGCCGCAAAATCAGGCGCCTTTGGTTTAGGCGTGCCGGTAGCTGTGGAGGGTGCAGCCTGGGCCGCGGGCTTCGAGACATCATCGAAGCACCGCAGGCGAAGCAGCGAGTCCTTCACGTCCCGGCAAGCTGCAATTTCAGATGCGCTTTGAGCCTGCGCCCCACCGGCAGCGACGACGAGAGCGAGGGCGGCGAGGGCTGTGCGCATGGCGGCAGGATAGCCGCTGGAATGGCGGTGTCGAGCTAGCAGAGCCTGAAGGGGGAGCCCTACGCTATGGCGGGCAACGGCGGGCAGGCGTGAGTAGAACTGCTAGAGGGATGCTTCGTGCGGCTGCAAGATGTTCACGGCTGTCGTCAAGCCATTGGCATCCATTATCACGAGAAGGTCGGATGCCGTCATCGCTGGCTTGTTTAAGCGCTGCCGCATTTCACGGACAGCGGCAACAGCTCGCCCAATGTCCAAGGCGATCGTATCGGAGATGAACGCATCGGCACTCTTCGCTTCCAAGTTCAGTGGTTCCAGAAGCGAGGCCGGAAAATGCTTCAGGTTGTCGGTGACGATGACCTGGGCTTGAGTTTTCAATGCAGCCGCGATGACGTGGGCATCGCCGGGATCGATGCCTTCGCACATCGGCAGATACCGCTCGTAACCCGTGACCATGGCGTCCTCAAACGCCTTTTCCATGCCGGCGCGCGCCTTGGAGCCTTTCTCGTCCGCAGCTGGGTCGCCCTTTTTCTTGAACATCGCTGCGATTGCACGCTCGGTTTCGCCGAGGATCTCATCTGACCAACGCACACGGAAGAACTCCCACTGCGCAAGGGTCAGAATGAGGTTTCTTCGAAGGACGCCCGCGAGAACGCAGGCGTCGATTGTTGCGGTGAACCGGTTCGCGAACACGGGCTACAGCAGCTCCCCATCCAGCGCGGCCAATTCCGACAGGGCTTCGTTGCGACGCTTGTCCCGAGCGGCCTTGTAGGCGAACAGATCCTCGGCACGGATGCGCCGATGCCGCCCAACCGGATCAAAGGGGATCTCCCCTTTTTCCAAGAGAGACACCAGAAACGGGCGTGAGACGTTCAGGATGTCGGCTGCTTGCTGAGTCGTCAGCATCTGGGACACGGGAACCAGCGTCACGGCATCGCCGCGCCCGATCGGGTGAAGCACCTCCATCAGAAGCTTGGAGACCGCGGGCGCCAACGTGACGTCAATGACTTTCCCATCGTCATCCAATACGCGCAGGTTCGCTTCGCCGGACGCTTGAAGAGCCAGCAGGCGGCGTAACTGGTTGGCTGTTTCACGCTCCAGTTCGGATGGCAGTCGCCCCCCTAGACCCTTCGCGGAAGCAGGCATCGTCATGTCGGCTTCTCCTCACTCACAGCGCGCATATTCGCAATAAACGAAACGTTCGCAATATGCGAAACGACACGCAGCCTTTTTCGTTCTCGCTATCGTGTGGACGGAAGAGCCGACTGTCCCGCCTTCAGCGCTTCTTTCACGAGGCAGAGGATAGCTTGGTGGGCCCGGCAGGACTCGAACCTGCAACCAGACTGTTATGAGCGGTCGGCTCTAACCATTGAGCTACAGGCCCTCGCCGTTCTCCTCGATGAAGATGACGCCGGCGGGTTCGCTGCTCAGTCCTGCCCTGGATTGGGATCCGGCCGGCGGACGGTGACCTTGCCTTCGTTTTCGCTGCCGGGAACGGTTTCCCATCCATGCACGGCGGCGGCTTGCGCCTGTTCCGGCGTCACGGCCATTTCGCCGTGCACGAGGCGATCGCCAATGACATCTAGCCAGAGATCGCCAGAAGGATCAGCCACCTGGCCCGGTTCGGTGATGATCTAAGGGGTGAGCGATGGGCCGCCGAAATCGAAGATCGCCGACGAGTCCAGCATCGGCAGGCCCGGTCCCGGGATGATGTCCTTGCTCATGGTTGGCCTCCGATGCTTCGTGCCATCTCAGTTCGCCCCCTCAGGATCCTCGCGGTGCCGCGCGTAGCCCTGGCCTGTGAGCAGATCAGGATCCGGCGTTCTCGCGTGCCAACCGCAGCGCTTTGAGCCGCTCGGTGCGCTCCTCGATCTCCTGGCGTTCGGTCTCGATCTCGCTCTGAACTTCGAGCGACGTGGCCTCGCGGGCTTCCGCCTTCATTCGCGAGCTCGTGCGGTCGGTGTGGCGGGAAGCCTGGAAGTGAGACATGCACCTTCTCGTTGACCAGCGTCCGGCCGAGATAGGGCACTGATCCGTGCCGTCATCACCGATCCGCCGCCGCGCCTCTTACAACAGGCGAGGGTTGGGTCAGTGGAGACCAGGCGAGTCGGCGAACGATCGGATGCCGTCTTCAGCGACTGCTCGCTCGAAGGCCTCATAGGCTTCCTGGTCATCCGAGAAGGTCTCTTTCCAGACGGTATGGCCACCCTCGTGGTCAACGACCTCTAGGGTCCACTCATCATCGGTACCAGCGAACCGATAGATGTGAACCTGTACGGTGCAGCCATCACGCGTAATGCGGCCACCTAG
>NZ_JALNUL010000132.1:0-2721 GCF_026540775.1 Methylobacterium sp. GC_Met_3 | reverse complement strand
CTAAGACATTCACGTCAGATAAGTTGCGTTATGCGAAGAAGCAATTATCGCCGTTATTGAACAACAGAAAGCCTCCGGGAGAGCAGATGGAAGGGAAACTCGACAATACGATAGAATAATTCAGCAACAAAAAACGACATTAACAAAGATATAATTAAAACTAGCCCGATTGGTGCTTCATTACCAAGCAACCTGACAACGCATTGAAGGACGATAGCGTGCGTCAAGTATAAACTATAGCTTATCGCCCCAAGCTTCAGCAGCATTGGCCGATTCAGTATTTGCTGAAACTTTTTCGATCCAAGCGCCACTGCTAGAAGAAGAACCGATCCGATGCTCGCGGTCTCGTCCTTGAAGATAAGCAGCATACATAACGCAAGGAGTAGAAGAATAGCCCGCAATTTGAGCCGACCGTCAAAGTCAGGAATTTCACCACGGGTAAACCGCACAGCCAAAAATATTCCGAAAATAAAAGGCACAAGAAAATGAAACGTTATATCCAAGCTGGATTGGATTGTCTCCGCAGTAAATGGGACAGAATTCGCACGAAATCGATTTAAAATCAAATCACCCCCTATAATTAGAAAAAGCGGCCATGGATATCGTGTCGCGAAAATACACAGTAGCGGTATTATCATAGAGATGCGGAGCTCATACACTAAGCTCCATGATACAGTGTTGATTTTGTTCGCCGCATGCGTTCCCGCGAGCAAGAAGAATTGCAGGATCGCACGCGAGTCGAGCGAATCGCTCCACATATCATTGAAAGTGACAGCTGTATATTTCAGTGGCTCTGGCTTCAATACGAGATACGCCGCGATCGCGATCAATCCGGAGGCCGCGTACGGGCCATAGATTCTGATGAGCCTCCGAAGGAAGAAGATGCCGAACGTTGTACGCTTCGCGCTTGTGATAACCCCATATGATATGACGAAGCCACTCAAAACGAAGAAGAATATTACGCTGGAGCGTCCGTTGATAAGGACGCGAAATGGGGTGATCCTTACGATATGCTCAAAAAATGGGACTGTCATATAGTGATGATGTAGAACGACAAGCAATGCCGCCAGGCCGCGCAGCGAATCGAGGTAGTCCAGCCTCACCGCCGGCGGTGGCGTTATTAGCGATCCGGGCCGATCAGCCGCGTTCAACATCGAGCAACTCCAGACGCGTTTAACGCAACAGAACCAACCTTAAAGACGGGTACTGAGGACAGCCTCATAAAAGGCGATGTGCTGATCTGCTAATTCACCCCAGTCCGGCACGCGATACTGAGTTGCTCGCTTTCTGAAATCCGTAATTTGCGAGGGCTCACTCTCGAGGACAATCAGTTTCATCGCCGCATCTGTAGGCGACGTGACTCGCACAGTGCAATGTACTAATTCTGGAGAAGTAATATTAGAATGCGTTGTCAAGATCACAAGTCCGTTCGCAAGGCCGGCGAGCAACGAACCTCGCTTTTCTGCAGCGCCATCTGGGTACGGCATATATCCGTATTGGTGGACAGCAAGCAATTGAGATACATCATCCTCTTTTAGATTCAAATGCGTAGTCACATTCCCCATTTTGGCTGCGCGCACAATATGTTCAGCGTATTCGGCATTTGACTCGGTCACCGCGCCGATCAAGCTAAAAGTGAAATCCCCTGCCACGTGCGGATCGTTTGCGAGGCTCAAAAAATCTTCGATGCCCTTGTGTGGCGTAAGCAAGGTGAACATACAGACTGATTTCAAGCGCCTTGGTCTCTGTGGCGCCCGTGGTATGTTGCTGGGTATGGCTAAAATCGCTTCGTTTGCAGGTGAAGGCCTTAGAGTTGCATTGAAATAGTCACGTTCCGTTCGATTCGTGAAGATTCGGCCACGAGTGGCATATGCGAAGGGTAAGAACCACGGCCGCCTGAGTAGGTGAAAGTTTTTGTACTCATGAATCGTGACGATTATAGGTGTCGATCTTTTCAAAAAAGGAATTATGCAGGGGGCAATCGAACGTCCATACCCGATAGAAGGATATTGCACATGAACCACATCATGATCCATGCTTATAATAGATCGTTTGAGCGTGAGTAATTTTTGAATTTCTGGTTTACCGTCCAAGCTGATTCGATCGACCAAAACATCTTTGTTTTCGAGCGACCGGGCGAGGTGCCCTGTATAATCGCCCACGCCGCATGGCGATGGCGGCCAAGTTCCGCAAATCATCGCGATTTTCAAAGACATCTTGCACCTGTCCACGTAGCGCCGGTGGATGCGAGGATACCGCCGTGGACGGTATGACCTCCGCGGATCGCTCGGTCGAGCCCGCGGCCGGACGATCCGTTTGGGAAGCGGTCCCTCGCGGCCGGGGGGGCATACCACACGCTGAAGCTTTCGACATGGGAAACTCGGAAGGCCCGTTCTTCCCCGGATCTAGTGGTGCGAGTCTAACACTTGGTGCCCGCGCTTTGCGGCCTGGATGATGCGATCCGTGTCGGCGGTCCAATCGAAGGGCCTCGAATTGCCGTTGCTTTCGGCGATGAAGCGTTTGATGGCGGCCTGCACCCCGATCAGCGATCCGAACACGCCGCGTCTGAGCCGGCGTTTTGCGAGTTTGGCGAAGAAGCCCTCGACGGCATTGAGCCACGAGGCTGAGGTCGGGGTGAAGTGGAAGGTCCAGCGCGGGTGGCGGTCGAGTCAGGCACGGACCTTCGGGCGCTTGTGGACGGCATAGTTGTCCAGGGCCTGG
>NZ_JALNUL010000131.1:0-2902 GCF_026540775.1 Methylobacterium sp. GC_Met_3 | reverse complement strand
GCTTGATCGTACCGTCCAGGTGGATTTCGAGGAACGCGGCGACCCGCGTGCCGGGTTTCGGGGCGATGGCCGCGGCGCCCTCCGCCTGTGCGAGGGCGGGATCCACCGGAAATCCGACGCCGAGGAGCAGGGCGCCGCTCGCCGCGCCGAGGAAGCCGCGGCGGGAGAGGTTGCGTATCGGCTCCTGGCTCGCGGCCGACGTTGCGTGGGTGAGGCGCAGGGGGGTGAGATCGTTCATGGTGCGTCGCTCCTCAAGCCGCGGCCTGCCGCACGGCGGCGGCGATAGCGTTGTAGGTTCCGCACCGGCACAGGTTCGTCATTGCCTGCCCGATGTCGCCGTCGCTGGGTCTCGGGTTCTGCTGCAGGAGGGCGGTGGCGGCCATGACCTGACCGGACTGGCAGTAGCCGCATTGCGGCACCTGCACGCCGACCCAGGCCTCCACGACCCGCTTGCCGACCGCGTCCTGCCCGATCGCCTCAATCGTCGTGATCTTCGCATCGCCGATGCTCTCCGCCGGGATTTGGCACGAGCGCGTGGCCTGCCCGTCGAGGATCACGGTGCAGGCCCCACATTGACCGATGCCGCACCCGTACTTCGTACCGGTGAGCCCGAGGGTGTCGCGCAGGACGAAGAGCAGGGGCGTGTCGCCCTCGACATCCACGTCGTGCCGCGCACCGTTAATTGTGAGGGTCTGCATGATGCGTCTCCTAGGATTTGGCCGTGGCGGGATAGTCGTCGGCTCGGACCATGACGGGCCGTGAGGCCGGCCCCGGGGGCAGCCACGCGCCGAAGGCCAGCGACGCGGCGTTCCCGATTCCCATCGCGGCCAGTCCGAGACCGAGGGCGAGGAAGAGGCCGGCCGTCCCCCAGCCGAGGTGGAGCGCCAGGGCGCCGCCGCCGAGGGACACGACGACCCGGACGATGCCGGAAGCCAGGGGCCAGCCGACGCGGCCGGCACCCTGCGCGGCGAAGTACAGCGCCAGCCCGAAACCGAAGAAACCGTAGAAGGGTCCGACGATGCGCAGGTACGCCGCCCCCGTCGCCAGCATCGCGGCGTCGTCGCCGAACAGGCGCAGCCAGGCATCCGGCGCCAGGGCCGCGGCGAGGCCCAGCACCTCCGTGACGCATCCCGAGATGATCGCCCCGGTCCAGGCCGCGCGTCGTGCCCGATCGACATCGCCAGCACCCGCCGCCGTGCCGACCATGGCTGAAAGTGGGGCGCCGAAGCCGAACACGATCGGGACCAGGAGATATTCGAGGCGCACGCCGGTGCCGTAACCGGCGACCGCTCCCGGTCCCTGTATTCCGACGAGACCGGTCGCCGTCGCGATCGTGACATTGGTGGTGACGGTGACCAGCGCCGAGACGGCACCGACCCGAAGAATCGCGCCGAGTGCCGCACCGGACAGCGCCGTGGGGCGCAGGGGCGGCCGCAGTACGCCGCGCCCCGACCAGAGGTAGGTGGCGAAGATCGCCACGCCGACCGCGTAATAGGCGAGCACCGCGACGCCGCCACCGAAGATGCCGAGCTGTGGGATCGGGCCCCAGCCGAAGATGAGGGCTGGCGACAGTGGGACGAGCGCGACCGCTCCTCCGCACGTCACTGTGGCCGGCAGGCTCATATTGCCGGTACCCCGGATCACCGCAGCGAGCGCATTGAACAGCCAAACCAGCAACGCACCCGAGAACACGACCGCGGAATAGGTCGTGGCGGCATCAAGGGAGCCACCCGTGCCGCCCATCGCCCGGAACAAGGTAGGTCCGAACGCCAGCGCCAACGCCGTGGTGAGAACGCCAAGGGCCGCCGCGATGGCCACCGCATGCCATACCAGTCCGTTCGCCCCGTCCTCGCGACCGCCGCCAAGCGCGCGCGAGATCGCCGAGAGGATCCCGCCGCCGACAGCGCCGGCCGAGACCATCTGCACGAACATCAGGATCGGGAAGACCAGGGCCATGCCAGCGAGGGCGTCGGTGCCGAGCTCGGCCACGAAGTAGGTCTCGATCAACCCGATCGATGCCTGCACCACCGACATCACAACGTTCGGAACTGCGAGGCGCAGCAGCGTCGGCGTGACCGGGTCATGCAGCAAGGCTCGTGTGCGCGCGTCCATCGGGTGACCTCGACGGCGATGGGGGCCGACCCCGCGGCAACGCCGCGATGGCGTGAAGCCGAGACCGGACTTATAAAGATGCATATGCAATCTTTCGTAACTTGCATATGCATCTTCTGAGGTGGGCGGGTCAAGCCGGCCGCCGGGCCTTCGTCGGGACATTGCAGCGCTCGTCCGCAGCGGCACGTGTACCCGGCCGCGCGATCGCGATAGGACGCGACCATGACCGACGATCCCAGCAGCTGCAGCAACGCCGTCCTGCGTCAGGCCATGCGCCGCATCGGTCAGCTGTACGACGACGCCCTCGCACCAAGCGGCTTGCGCGCCACGCAGCATGGGTTGCTCGCGACGGTTCGGAAGATGGGCTCGCCGACGATGCGTGAACTCGCCGAACGGGCGGTCATGGACCTGTCCGGCCTCAGCCACACACTGAAGCCGCTGACGCGGGACGGATATCTACAGCTGGCGCCTGATCCGCGGGATCGTCGTGTCCGACGCATCACTTTGACCGAGAAGGGAGAGGCTAAGCTCGGCGAGACGGCGCAGCTGTGGCGCGGAGCCCAGGATCGCTTCGAAGCGGTCTTCGGCATGGAGCGAGCCGTTGCACTCAAATCCGAGCTTCGCTTCCTGACCTCGCCGGAATTCCAGGAAGCGTTCAACGACGCCGGTTCCAAGGCGGGGCCGGCACTCGATGACCGAGTGGATCCGTGATCGACTGATATGACGGTGCAGCGGCGGTCACCCGCCTCGCCGACCGGGCGGCCCATGCATCCTGGGCTTCGCGACCGAT
>NZ_JALNUL010000130.1:0-2975 GCF_026540775.1 Methylobacterium sp. GC_Met_3 | reverse complement strand
GAGGCCGAGGTGGATGCCGCCCACACTCAGATCCGCAACCAGCGCGAGGTCGAGCTATCCCGCGAGCGGCTGCTCCACGCCCGCCGGCACGAAACTGCCGTTCGGCAACTCGGCCAGCCGATGCCCGAGCTAACCGAGGAGCAGAGGCGCGAGCGGCGTGCCGAGATCCGCCGCGGCGTCGAGCGTGAGTTTGCTGCCTACGATGAGGAGCGTGCGCGGCTCGGCGCCGCCCTCGGCCGCCGGTAACCATGACCCGCGTCACCGAGATCGCCACCTACCTGCTCGGAACCGGCATCGGCGACACCGAGGCGGCCTGGAAGGCCGAAGTGGTCGAGACGATCGCCGCACGCTGGCCGGACGTCGGCGAGGCCGAGCTGATCGCGGCGTTCGAGTTGGTGATGATCGAGACGGGCACGCAGTTGATTGAGGCGCTGGATCGCAACCTTCGACGTGCGTCAGGCATAGGAGCGCCAGATGGCCGATGAAACCCTCCGCATGGAAGCCGAGGTCCGGGACAAATTCTCCGGACCTTTGAAGAGCCTACGGCAGCAGTTGCTCGACACCGGCCGCGAGGGCGCCCAGCACGGCCAGAACCTAGCGAAGGGCATGGGCAAGGCGGAGGCGGCCATCCAGTCGACGGCGAAGGCGGCTCAGACCGTGCTCAACCCGGCGCTGGCCACTTTGGGTGTCACGGGCTTGGGGGCCGGTGTCGCGGTGGCGGGCATCGCATCCGCGTTGAACAACCTCGGTGGCAACCTGTCGAGCCTGGGCCAGCTGTCCCGGGAGACCGGGATGGCTGCCGATCAGCTGCGGATCTTCCAGTCCGTGGCGGGCAAGTTCGGTATCTCGACCGACGCGTCTGCTGCCGCCGCAAAAACGTTCGCGTCAAACATGCGCGACATCCGGCGCGGAAGTGCCGAAATATCCGGCTTTCTACAGTCGCAAAATCCTATCATTTCGCAATACTTCGAGAAGTTCAAGAACAGCAAAAACAATGATGAAGCCACAAAGATCTTCGAGGACATGCTGGAGCATGTGAAGGATCCGGTGGACCGAGCCCGTCTTGCCGGACGGATGACCGGCAACGAAGAGTTCGGGCGGCTCGGCGACGGATCACGGGGACCGATCGCCAGCCTCAACCGCTCGACCGCAGAACGCCTTGGGCCGCTGCCTCCGGGCAGCGTCGAGAGCGCCGAGCGCTATGAGCGCGCCATCGCGGATCTGCGCGGCTCCATGCAGCGGGTCGGCACAACGATCGCCACCGAGTTACTCGGTCCCGCAGAGAAGTTTACGACGTGGATTGATGAGGTCGTGGCCGGCAAGCGCGGCGATGTCACCAAGGGCCTGCGCGAAGGCATCCGGGGCATTAAGACGGAGTTGGAGGCGATCAACTGGCAGGAGTTCGGCAAGGACAGCCTCGCCATCCTTGGAGAGACGACGGCACTCGCTGGCAAGGCCGCCGGGGCGTTCCATCAGATCGCCGAGACGATCCACTCTCTGCGGAACGGCGAGTACTTGCAGGCGCTTCGCGGCGCTGATGGAGCTGACGGTTCGCTCGCCCGGAAGGTGGCACCGCGTGTCGGCGACGACGAGCTCGACGCGCGCGAGAACGTCGATCGCCTGCGCAAGCTACGGGATCTGTCGAGTGAGGCTGCCAGCCACCTGATCGGCCGGACGCAGCAGCGCATGGGGCTGATCGACAGCCCGGAGGCGGCGCAGCAGAAGCTCGACGCGGCCGAGGCCGAGCTGAAGCGCCTCCAGGCGCGCACCCCGGAGCAGCGGCAGAAGGACTTCGAGGCCAGCGACAAGCTGCGGCGCTCCATCGATAACCTGTCCGAGACCATCAAGGCGCAGCAAGGAGCTACAGCGCAGAAGTCGTCGGCCGACGGCGATGGGCCGTTCGCTGGTGCCAAGATTCAATCCGCGTCCTACGGCGGTGGCGGCGGCTTCGGCAGGATGCCAGGCCTCGGCGGAGGCTCGGGGCCGGGCTACTCGGGCGAGCAGGGTGAGCGCAGCGCAATGCGCGAGCGCTTCCGTGAGCACCTGAAGCGGACCGTCCCAGGTTACGATGGCGGGGATACGGTGCCGATCGGGCCAGGTGGGCGCGTGCCGCCGATGGGCGGCTCAGTCCCCCGCGGTGATGGTAGCGGCAATGCAAGGGCGGCTCGTACCGGCCAGATGATGGGTTACGCGATGGATCAGCTCCGTCGCGAAGGAGTACCTGAGGATCAGCTTCGGCAGGCCGCAGCCCACCTCGTTGGGCAGGCAACGATGGAGTCGGGCCTGGACCCGAACAAGGTCCACGACGGCGGCACCGGCTACGGCATCTACGGCGCCAGGGATCCTCATCCCGGCCGCGGTCGCCGGACTGAAATGTTCAACTGGCTGGAGAGGAACGGCTACGCGCGAAATTCGGCCGAAGGGCAGATGCGCGAGATGGCGCACCGAGCCATGTCCGGTCGCTTCCCTCAGACGCGAGGCATTTTGCTCGGACGCGGCTCTGGAGATCTGGATCGCGACACCAACGCGATCACGGGTGAGTTTGAGAGCCCGGCCATAATCAATCGACGTTCCGGGGCCGTGCGCAACGCCCTGCGTACCGGTCCCGAGGTGGCAGCGAACCGCCCCGAAGGTATCCCGCGTCCTGACATCAGCAGTGCCGACGGCGAAGGCTGGGCGTCCCGCGAGAAGGCTCGTAAGGAGTTCGAAGCCAAGATCCAGCAGGGCGAAGGGCGCTTGGATCGGTCAGCCGGGCGCGCAGGCGTGATGGGCGGCAACAAGCTCGAAGCCAACGGCTCCGTCAGTGTCGTCGTGCAGAAGCCCGGACCCGAGACCCAGGTGCGGACCTCGACGGCCGGCAACCTATTCAAGGACGTTGTATTGCGTCGTGGTCGGCCCATGGCGGCGGGGGACAGCACCTGACGTCGTGCAGCACAGCGGTGCTCAGATGCGGCGGGCGGATTGAGGCTGGACCG
>NZ_JALNUL010000013.1:0-133631 GCF_026540775.1 Methylobacterium sp. GC_Met_3 | reverse complement strand
TACGGTCGAGAAGCGCGCTCAACTCGGGGGTAATCGCCACGGCATCAACCTCTATCGGACGGGATCGGTTCTACGCCCGAGCCTCAGGACATATCGAGTGGGGCCACGCCCTCGGGCCGCCCGTCGGAGCCGAGGGTGATCCGCTGGATCCGGGCCTCGGCCCGCTTGAGAAGCGCTTCGCAGTGCTTCTTCAGCACCTCGCCGCGCTCGTAGATCGCCACCGACTCGTCGAGCGGCACGTCGCCCCGCTCGAGCCGGCGAACGATTTCCTCGAGCTGCTCCAAGGCCTTCTCGAAGGGCAGGTCGCCGGCGGCGGGGGCCACCTCGGGTCTGCTCGCACTCATCCCAGATACTTCCTCTGAACCGAATTCTACGGCGCCAGCCCCCAGGGCCACAACCCAGGGGACCAGTACACCGGGCTGCCCCGGACCGTTTTGGAGCGGCGCGGCGGCCTTTCCGCCACACCGGGACCTAACTCATGTCAGCGCCAGGCAGAACGGCACACCCTCGAAGGCGTCGGCCCCGCGGCCGATCCGCGCGACGGCCGCCACCATGCGGCCGTTCCGTCCCAGCATCCGGTCGGCGATGGCTACGAACAGGGGATTGGGCGTCGCGGACGGAGAGGCCGCCCGCAAGGCATCGGCGATCGCGCCCTCGTCGCGCTCCGGCGCCAGGGCGCACGTTGCGATATAGGCTGCTGCCGTCGAGCGGCTGATCCCGGCATAGCAATGGATCACCAGCGGCTTCTCCCGTGGCCAGGTCCGGGCGAAGGCCAGAATGCCGGCGACATGCTCCTCAGCCGGCAAAACGTGTCCGTCCCGCGGCTCCGCGATGTCGCTGACCCCGATGACGGCGTGGTTGTCGGCGGCGATCAAGGCGGGCCGCTCGAGCGGCGTCCCGATATTGATCAGCGTGAGCACATGGCTCGCGCCGGTGGCGGCGACGGTCTCGGGCAGGCGCGAGAGCGGACAGACGTAGATCTTCGGCATCGTGGACGCGCAGTGCTTCGCGATCGTGACGGATCGAAGGCGGGCTCGTCCGTCACTGCGGGCAGAGCGCGCGGAACCGGGCCAGGAACCGCACCTCGGCCTCGGCGGTGGGCCAGGGTTCGGCGAGGGCGACCACGGCTTCGGGCAGATCCGCCGGTCCGCCGAAATAGAGCTCGGCTTCCTCCGGCGCAAATCCGGCCAGCCGCACGGCTTCCAGGTGGGCCGCGGCCCGGTCGGCCCGCTTCACGAGGCGGGTGAGGGCGGGGGAGGGGGCGGGCAGGTCGAAGCGGCGGCGCATGGAGTGGAGCAGGCGCAGCTCGACGCCGCGATAGGCATCGCCGATCGCGGCCTTCAGGGGCGAGATGATGTCGCCGACGACGTATTCCGGCGCATCGTGGAGCAGCAGCTCGAGGCCCTCTGTATCCGTGCAACCAGGGGCGAGGTGGCGGCCGGCCGCCTCGACCAGCAGGCTGTGCTGGGCCACCGAGAAGACGTGCGGTCCCCGGGTCTGCCCGTTCCAGCGGGCGACCCGGGCGAGCCCATGGGCAATGTCGACGATCTCGATGTCGTGGGGCGCCGGATCGAGGAGGTCGAGGCGCCGGCCGGAGAGCATCCGCTGCCACGCGCGGGGGGGCAGGGCGCTCACGACGTCTGCCCCAGCGCTGCGCAGGGCCCATGCCGGTGGCAGCCGACGAGGTGGTCGTTGACCATGCCCACAGCCTGCATGAAGGCATGCACGATGGTCGGCCCGCAGAACGAGAAACCCTCTGCCTTGAGGGCCTTGCCGATCGCCCGGGAGACTGGCGTTTCGGTCTGGATCTCGGCGCGGCTCCCGGCGCTGCCCTGGATCGGATGCCCGTCCACGAAGTCCCAGAGGAAGCGCGAGAAGCCGGGGCCGCCTTCCTCGATCCGCAGCCAGGCTCGGGCGCCCACAATGGTCCCGACGATCTTGGCCCGGTTGCGGATGATGCGGGTGTCCTGCATCAGCCGGGCGACATCGTCCTCCGTGAAGCGGGCGATCCGCTCGGGATCGAAGCCCGCGAAGGCGTCGCGAAATCCCTCGCGGCGGCGCAGGATCGTGATCCACGAGAGCCCGGCCTGGAAGCCGTCGAGGATCAGCTTCTCGTAGAGCGCCCGGCCGTCACGCTCGGGCACGCCCCATTCGGTATCGTGATAGGCGACGTAGAGCGGGTCGAGGCCCGCCCACCAGCAGCGGGCGCAGCCATCGGGATGGTCGATCAGGCCGGTCTCGGACATCGGACCGTTTTAGCGAGAACAGGAGCAGAACGCCACCGGCTGAATCGGGCCGCCTCGGCTCAGCCGGCCTGGCTCGCCGCCGCCTCGGGCATCGCGAAGGTCGCGTAACCCGGCCGCTCCAGCCGCACCGGATGCGCGCCGGCCAGCGGCGTCTCCCCGGCGGCCAGCGCATCGCCGAGACGGTCGAGCCGCACCAGGACGAGGCCGCGCGTATCCGCAACGCTGCCCGTGGTGCCCAGCACCTTGCCGGCCGCCGTGATCTCGGTGCCCGGCGCGGGGGCGCCATCCGGGTAGGTGGCCGCCAGGATACGGGTCCGGGCGGTGCCCCGGTGCTGCATCCGCGACACCACCTCCTGGCCGACGTAGCAGCCCTTCCGGAAGTCGACGCCGCCGAGTTGATCCATCAGTGCCTCGTGCGGGAAGGCGTCGCCGAACGCGTAGTCGCGCCCGCCCTCGGGGATGCCCAGCGCGATCCGGTGCGCATGGTAATCGGCTTCCGCGGCGTCGGCCGAAAAGGCACCCTCGGCGGCGTACAGCCGGGCGCCGAGATCGGTGTGGCGGGTATCGGCCACCGCCTCGGCGGCGGCCGGGACGGCGCCATCCCAGACGGCCGCGACCGCCACGGTCGGGTCGGCGGCGATCGTCGCCTGCGCGCGCAGGCGATACAGCGTCAGGCGCTTGGCCAGATCCGCGGCGCGGTCCATCTGCACGTCGAACCGGAAGCCGTCTGGCACGCGCGACACGAGAAAGTCGAACAGGATCTTGCCTTGCGGCGCCAGCAGGGCCCCGAGGCGCGCCTCGGCCTCCTGGAGCGTCTCGACATTGCAGGTCAGCACGCCCTGGAGCAGCGCGGCGGCGTCCGGCCCGGTGACGGTGACGAGGGCGCGGTCCGGTAGCAGGGCGACGGGCATGGCAGGCAATTCCTTCCGCGACGGCGCGGGTCCGGCGAGTTCTGGACCGCGCAGCCGGGAGGTAGTCGCTGTCTGTCCGCGCCTCAACCGTCCGCGAACGCGGCCCGGGATCGAGTCCAGGGATCACGGCCCGGAGCCGCACCCGATCGCGTTGCAATCGTTCACGGCTTCAGGCCTCTGACCGTAGGCGCTCTCCTGCGTCGAACCGACGTTCCGTCCGCGGGTTGATGCTCTAGTGCTGCAGGGTCGTGGTGAAGGCACCGCCGCGGATACGCTCGGGGAAGCCTTCCGCGTAGCGGGCCGTGGCTTCCTCGCCGTAGGTCATCACCAGTTCCTGGAAGGCCGCGAACAGGGCGGCCTGGGCCATGCAGTCTCCGTCGAGCCCGTCCAGACAGCCTTCCGCGAAGGCCTCCGAGACATAACTCAGCGCGACGCGCTTCTCCTCGACATCGACCTCGAGAGGAGCGGTGTGAGAGATGTGCTGCATGACCCGATACTTCCGTTGCGCCGGGTGCGGGACCCGGTAGACCAACGGATGATAGGCGGGTCCCGGCGGCTCGGCCAGCCGGGAATTTCGGATCGGTTAACGCGAGGACTCAAATCCGATGCTTCGCCGGCATCACGACGAGGTGTGTCGCGCATACATCACCCCTCTGTGTCAGCCCCCGAAACGCCCGGCCAGAGCATGCGACAGCCTGTCGCCCTCGGCGACGTAGCGGGCGGCCGCTTCATGGGCGGCCGGGGTACAGACCCGGTAGGTCAGCGCATAGCCGCGATAGCCGCGATTGTAGGCGCCGGCCAGCCGGTCGCGACGGGCGGGCGTCACGCCCTCGGACTCGATCAGCGCCTTCATGCGGGCCGGCCAGTCCGCGGCGTCCGGCGCCGCGCACAGGCCGCGCAGGAACGCGAGCGCCCCGATGATCTCGGACATGCGCATCAGGTCGCGGTCGTAAGGGGCGGGGATGTCGGCGGGGGCGTTTGTGTCCTTGGGCGCCTCCTTCGCGGCTTCCTTTGCCGGCGCCGTCGTCCGCCCGGAGCGCTGCTGAGACAGCGCCGGTGAGATGGCCGTCCCCGCGAGAAGTGCGAGCAGGCACAGGATCGTGACCGGTCGCCTCACGCCGTCGCCTCCCCGTTTCGGGCCGCGACGCGCGCAAAGGCCTCGCGCAGGGTGTCGATCAGGCCCGGCGTGGTCGCCAGGGTGGCGACCTCCGCGAGCGTCGCCCAGCGGGTGCCGAGCGCCTCGCGGCCGGCCACGGGCTCGCCGCCGTGCCAGAGGGCGGCGTGCGGATGGACGACGTAGTGGTGCCGGGCGCGACCGGCCTCGTCCCGCACGATGATCTCGGTCGGCGAGAGCACGCCGACCACCTCCGCGCCCAAGCCGACCTCCTCGGACAGTTCGCGCAACGCCGCCTCGGCGAGGGATTCGCCGGCTTCCACGAGGCCGCCCGGCAGCGTCCAGACGCCCCGCATCGGCTCGTTGGCCCGCGCCGCCAGCAGGACCCGGTCGTCGCGGATCACCGCGATCGAGGCGCCCACGAAGGGCCGCGCGGGAAACAAGCGGCTCTCGGCATCCGCGCTCACGGTGTCCCCCCGTCGAGTGCGATGACCGCCACCCGTCCGTCGGCGAGGCCGACCAGAAGCCGCGCCGCCGGGCCTTCGCCGAGGACCACGATTCCGTTCGTGGCGGGCGCGGGCAGCGTCACGCGCAGGCGCTCGTGCAGGGCGCCCTTCGCGGATACGAGGGCGATCTCGGGACGCCCCGCCACCGGCAGCACCAGCTCGGGTGAGGCGCCTCCGGCCGGTGCGGTGACCGCGAGATCGGAATCGCCGTCACCCGCCGCGTAGCCCGCGGCCTCGGCGCCGGCCTCGATCCGGTCGGGTTGCAACGTCCAGAGCTGGAGCCGGCCGCTCGCGCTGACCGTCGCGGCTTGAAGCGTCCCGGATCCGGCGAACTCGGCGATGCCGGCGATCTTCAGCGGCGGCCCCGACTGCGGCGGCGTGCGCGCCGCGACGGCCCAGCTCGCCTCCGCATTCGGATGCGTGATCAGCGCAAGGCCGCCCGAACCGGCACCCGACAGGGTCGCGGCCAGGAATGCCGGGTGGCCGGCGAGGCGCAGCAGGCGCGGACGGAGCGGTGCGAACACCGCATCGCCCCCCGCCGGCACCGTGCTGGTGGCGACCGGAACGGGCTTCGGATCGGTGCTCACCGCCATCGGCTGGCGTTCGCGGATCGTCAGGACGGCGGCGGCCTCGCTGCCGTCGGGGGCGCGGGTCCGCCCGGTGAGATAGGCGCTCAAGGGACCCGAGAGGGCCCGCCGCATGCCGGGGAGGGCGCCGCGCGGCGTCTCGGCTGCGCTCAAGCCGTCCACGGCCTCGCGCCCGATCGGCTTGACCGTGACTGTGCCGTTCGCGAGCGTGAGCACGGCACCGCCCTCGTCGCCCCAGACCACGGCGACCGGCGCGCTCTCCTCGTCGCCCGCGTCATGGCCGACCTTCGCGCCGGCGATCGGCAGCAGCCCCGAGGTCGCGACCGAGACCGCCACCTCGCTGCGGGGGCCGCGCAGCGCCCGGACCGTGAAGGGCAGGTCGAGGACCCGGATGACCGGCTCCGCCCGCGCCTCGGCGATGGGGCCCGCGCACAGGAGCAGGGCCAGGAGGAGCGACCGGCTCCGCCGTCCCGCTCGCGCAACACGACCCGCGGCCACGCCCCAGGGGAAACAGGCTCCGGTCAAACGTGCTGGCCGCCGTTGATGTGGAGTTCGGCCCCGTTCACGTAGGAGGAGGCCTCGGTGCACAGAAAGTAGATTGCCTTGGCGACCTCGTCCGGCGTGCCGAGCCGGCGCTGCGGGATCTGCTCGACCATCTTCTCGGTGCCCGGTGACAGGATCGAGGTGTCGATCTCGCCCGGCGAAATGGCGTTCACCCGCACCCCCAGCGGCCCGAAATCGGCGGCCATCTCGCGGGTCAGGCCGGCGAGCGCGGCCTTGGAGGTACCGTAGGCCGCCCCCGCGAAGGGATGGACCCGCGAGCCGGCGATCGACGTCACGTTGACGACCGAGCCCTTGGCCCGGGCGAGCTCGTCGCGCAGGCCACGGGCCAGCAGGATCGTGGCGAACAGGTTGACCTGAAAGACCCGCTGCCACGTGTCGAAATCGCTGGCCAGCGCACCGAGGCGCGCGCCGTCGGGACCCTTGGGCGAGATGCCGGCATTGTTGACGAGCGCGTGCAGCACACCGCCCTCGGCGCCGAGCCGGCCCCGGACTTCCTCGACGGCGCGCATCGTGTCCTGCGCGCTCGCGAGGTCGACCTGGAGATGGTCCTCGGGGCCCATCTCCCAGGGGCAGTTCTCAGGAAAGGGGTGGCGCGAGCAGGTGATCACCCGCCAGCCCGCGGCGGAGAAGCGCTTGACGGTGGCGTGACCGATGCCCCGGCTCGCGCCCGTGAGCAGCATGATGCGCCGGCGATCGTTGACGGGGAGGGCCAAAGCCGTAAGCCTCGCTGGCTATGAGTCTTTGTGTTTGACGCGCTCACCTGCGCCGAACCGGCATCCACTTCGGCAGAGAGCGCTCTTGGGGAGCGCAATCCGGTCCGGGCGCAGGTCGTGCCGGCAAGCCTGAATGGTCTAGGCGCAGTGGGGCCGGAAATCCAGAGCATGCTGCGGCGCGGGACGTGGGGGCGGTCATGGTCGGGGAGCAGGACAGCACGGATGGCATGCCGGCGATCCCGATCGACGGGCTGACGCCGGCGCAGGCCGCGGCCGCGGCAGCCTTTGAGGCCGAGCGTGGCGTGCCGGTCTTCGGGCCGTTCGTGCCGCTCCTGCGCAGCCCCGAACTGATGCTGTGCGCGAGCCGGATGGGGCTGTACCTGCGCTACGGCAGCGCCCTGCCGCTGCGCATCAGCGAGTTCACGATCCTGATCGTCGCCCGGGCCTGGAACCAGCCGGTCGAATGGGCGATCCATCAGCCGATCGCCCTGAAGGCCGGGGTCGCCCCCGAGACCGCGCAGGCGCTCGCCGAAGGACGCCGTCCCGACGCGATGAGCGCCGACGAAGCGCTGGCCTATGATTTCTCGACCGAGCTCACACACAACCGTGCGGTGAGCGATTCCAGCTACGCGGCCGCGCTGGCGCGCTTCGGCGAGCAGGGCGTGATCGATCTCACCGGCATCAACGGCTACTACGCGCTGCTGGCCATGACGATGAACGTCGCCCGCACCGCGGTGCCGGAAGGGGCATCCGCACTACCGCCGCTGGTCGGGTAGTCCTCGACGGCGTTGCACTGGTCCGCGCTCAGCCGGTCACCCCTGCGACGGAGCGTGCAAAAAACTCAATCGTCGTCGTCTTCGTCGTGACCGTTCGCGCCGTTCAGGCCGTTGATCTTGGCCTTGAGCACGTTCGATGGCTTGAACACCATCACCTGACGCGGCTCGATCGCCACTTCGACCCCGGTCTTGGGGTTGCGGCCGACGCGCTTGCCCTTGCTGCGCACCACGAAGGAGCCGAACGAGGACAGCTTCACCGTCTCGCCGCCGGCCAGACAGCTGCAGATCTCCGAGAGGACGGTCTCGACGAGGGCGGCCGACTCGGTCCGCGACAGGCCCACCTGATGGTAGACGGCCTCGCTCAAGTCGGCGCGCGTCACCGTCTTGCCTGCCATGCCGTGTCCCCTCGCCCGCGTCTCTCGTCCCATGGCGTCGGGTGCGGCGAAACGAGGCCGCACCGGACGTTGAAGACGTATCCCTATGATCCGGCACGCTAATCGGCGCTCCGCCCCCGGTCAACCGCGCGGGCGCACCGAATCGTTTCGGGCTGTCACCGAAAGCGTCACCAGCGGATCAGTCCCGCGCCCCAGCTGAAGCCGCCGCCGATCGCCTCGATCATCACCAGGTCGCCCGTCTGGATGCGCCCGTCGCGTCGGGCCACATCGAGGGCGAGCGGGATCGAGGCCGCCGAGGTGTTGCCGTGCCGATCCACCGTCAGCACGATCTTCTCGCGGGCGATCCCGAGCTTGTCGGCCGAAGCTTCGATGATCCGCCGATTGGCCTGATGGGGCACGAACCACGTCAGGTCGTCGGCCGTGAGGCCGGCCTGCGCGAACGCCGCGACGATCACGTCGGTGACTTGGCCCACGGCGAAGCGGAACACGTCCCGCCCCTCCATGCGCAGGTGGCCCACGGTGCCGGTGGAGCCCGGTCCGCCATTGACGTAGAGCTTTTCGCGGTGCCGCCCGTCCGAGCGCAGACTCGTGCTGAGCACGCCGCGGCCCTCCGCGTCCTCCTGCGCCTCCAGCACGATCGCCCCGGCGCCGTCGCCGAACAGCACACAGGTGGTGCGATCCTCCCAATCGAGGATTCGCGAGAACGTCTCAGCGCCGATCACCAGCGCCCGGCGGGCCGCCCCGGTGGTCAGGAATTTGTCGGCGGTGGAGACCCCGAACACGAAGCCAGCGCAGACCGCCTGCAGATCGAAGGCCGCGCCCTGGTGGATGCCGAGGGCCGCCTGGATCTGCGTGGCGGTCGCCGGGAACGTATGGTCCGGCGTCGAGGTCGCGCAGATCACGAGGTCGATGTCGTCGCCCGTCAGCCCGGCATCGTCGA
Source organism: Methylobacterium sp. GC_Met_3 (assembly GCF_026540775.1). Classification (NCBI taxonomy): domain Bacteria; kingdom Pseudomonadati; phylum Pseudomonadota; class Alphaproteobacteria; order Hyphomicrobiales; family Methylobacteriaceae; genus Methylobacterium; species Methylobacterium sp. GC_Met_3. The sequence continues at coordinate 124,879 of NZ_JALNUL010000013.1, read as the reverse complement.
GCGCCGCCTGGGCGGCCCGGGTCCCGAGCACCGAGGTGGTCTCGCCGGGCCCGGCGATGTGGCGCTGGCGGATCCCGGTGCGTTGGACGATCCATTCGTCCGAGGTGTCGACCCGCTCGGCGAGGGCGGCGTTCGTCACCACCGTCTCGGGCAGGCACGAGCCGGTCCCGACCACCACCGAGCGCAGCTGAGGCGCGCGTCGGCTCTGTTCGGGGTCAGTGCGGAGGGTTGCCATCTCTGTCCTTCCCGGACGGCTCCGACATCACGACCCTTGCGGGTGATGCCGGAGTAATCCGTTTTCCATCCTGCACGGCGTTACGCCGGCGCCAGGGCCGCCGTCTGGTCGAGCATCTCGCGGATCGTGCGGATCATGTCGTGGCGGGCCATGTCGTGCGCCAGATCGACGGCGGCGGCGAACCCTTGCGCGTTCTCCGAACCGTGGCTCTTGATGACGATGCCTTCGAGGCCGAGGAAGACGCCGCCATTGGCCCGGCTCGGGTTCATCTTGTCCTTGAGCGCCCGGAACGCCTGCCGGGCGAACAGCGCGCCGATCTTGGCGGCGAGCGTCCGGGTCATGGCGGCGCGCAGATACGTGCCGATCTGCTTGGCGGTGCCCTCGGCGGTCTTGAGGGCGATGTTTCCCGTGAAACCCTCGGTCACCACCACGTCGACCGTGCCGCGGCCGAGATCCGTGCCCTCGACGAAGCCGTGATAGGCGAGTCCCGAACTCTCCATCTCGCGCAGCATCCGGGCGGCCTCCTTGACCGCCTCGTTGCCCTTCATCTCCTCGGTGCCGACGTTGAGCAGGCCGACGGTGGGGCGTTCGAGGTCGAACACGATCCGCGCCATGGCCGAGCCCATCACGGCCATCTCGACGAGGTGCTCGGCATCCGTCCCGATGGTGGCACCGACATCGAGCACGACGCTCTCGCCGCGCACGGTCGGCCACAGGCACGCGATGGCCGGACGCTCGATGCCCGACATGGTCTTCAGGCAGATCTTCGACATCGCCATCAGGGCGCCGGTGTTGCCGGCCGACACGCAGGCGTCGGCCTGCCCGTCGCGCACCGCCTGGATCGCCTGCCACATGGACGACTTGCCGCGCCCCTGGCGCACCGCCTGGCTCGGCTTGTCGTCCATGGCGACCGCGACACTGGTGTGGCGGATCTCGACGCAGTCCTTGAGCCGGGGCTCCTTGGCGACGAGCGGGGCGATCACCGCTTCGTCGCCGAACATCAGGAAGGTGGTCTCGGGATGGCGCTCACGGGCCAGCGCCGCACCGGGCACGACCGTGGAGGGCCCGTGGTCGCCGCCCATGGCGTCGAGCGAGATGCACACGCGTTGGGACATGTCGGTAGCGGGTCGCAGGTCTCGGCGGGGGATCCGGCGGGAAGGGTCCCACCGGGCGCGGCGGACCATAGCGATACCGGCCCGGCGGGCAAATGAAATCGGCCGCCGGACGGTTCCGTTATTCGCCGGAGGGGGCGAAGGCAGCGTTTTCGGGGTGTTCGCCTGCGGGCGTCACGCCCTCTCGCCGCCCGAATCCCTCAAGCACACGCGTTTCCCGGACAAGTGGACCTTCAGCGGAACCTGATCGGGCGCACGGAGCGTCGCGCAAGCGGCTCAGCGCGTTTCATAAGAGCGCTTCGCGTCGTTTCGCGCGCTGAATTCCGGGCTGCTTCCGCTTGCGCCGGATGCGCCCGATGGAGGGCCGGCGCGCTACACCGCGAAAAGTCAGCCCCCGCCGTCCCGCAGCTTGCCCAGGGCTGCGAGCGGCCCTGCATCGTCGCCGGCCACCACCGGCTCGAAGGTAGTGCCGGGCTTGCGCGGATAGGGGTCGAGCCCCAGCGCCAGGAACTCGGCGGTGAGCGCGCCGAAATCGACGCGTCCGCCCACCAGGGGATCGGGGATGTCGGCATCCTCGGCGTCGGTGCCGGCGAGCTGGTCGGTGTCGGTGAACACGACCTCCACCGGCTCGTGGACCGGCCCCTCGAACGGTTCGAGGCTGACGGTGCAGACCTGCGTCACCAGGGCGTCCACGGTGCCGGTCACGGTGAGGCGGCTGGTGGCGCCCGAGATCGCGAACCGCCCGACCAGATCGCGGAGTCCCGGAATCTTGAAGTCCGCGGCGAGCGCTGCGCACTCGGCCGGGCTCGCCTCGACCGTGACGGCGCCTCGTCCCTGGGGCAGGCGCTCGACATTGACCCAGCGCACGAGCGGGCCGCTCTCATGCGGATTCTCCCGGCGGCTGTCCCGGCTCATGCGATGGCTCCTCTTGCTTCTTCAGCCTGCGCGAAGCCCTCCGGTTCCGGGAAGGGCGGCCCGGACCCGAGCAGGGTGTCGAGATCGGCGCCGGCGAGGGCTTCGTCGGCCGCCTGCACATAGGTGGCAAGCCCAGCCCCGTCGCCCTCGCCGCCCAGCACGTTGCGGATGAGGACCGCGCGCAGAGCCGCCGTGTCGCCCGCGTCCAGGGCGGTGTCGTAGCCGGTGGCCCGGCCGTAGAAGGCCGCGCCGAGCTTCTTCATCCGCTTGCCCACGCCCATGTCGCCGACGCCAAGCTCGCGCAACGAGGCGTCGAGCTGGGTGAAGACGGAATTCACGAGATCCTGTGCCACCTCGGCAGCCGGGGCCGGCAGCCGGTTCAGCTGGCGCAGAACCAGGATGGCGTGCAGGCACAGGGCCTCGAACCGGCCCTCGACGGTGTCGGGCACGCCGAGGCGGAGGTAGAGGCCCGGGCGGCGGGCCGCCATGCTGAGCGCCACGTGCAGGCCCTCGACGGCCTGCCGCCGCGCATTCGCCCGTCGGAACAGCCGCGCGATCATCGATGCCACACCCCGGTGTTGTGTGGCCAAGCTTGCCTTGTCAAAGCCATAACCCCGCGGTACGGCAACCCACGCCCAGGGCGCAAGCGTCGTCGGAATTCCGTGTCCGCGGCATCGTTTGCATCTTGTCCGTCCACACGTTTTCTGGGGGCCCGATGCGGCGCCGTCTCGTCCAGTCCTTCGCGCGTCTCGCCCTGGTCGGGCTCGCGGGAGCCGGCCTGTCCGGCTGCATCGGCGAGGAGCTGCGCCACGGCTACCAGGTCGACCAGGCGGCGCTCGCCACGGTCAAGCCCGGCATGAGCCCCGAGCAGGTGCTGCAGATCCTCGGAACGCCCTCGACCGTGTCCACGGTGGGCAACAAGTCCTGGTACTACATCTCCCAGAACACGCGCCGCACGATCATGTTCATGGGCGAGCAGGTCGAGGATCAGAAGGTCACGGCCGTCTATTTCAGCCCCGCCTTCAAGGTCGAGCGCGTGGCGCTCTACGGCCTGCAGGACGGGCGGGTGTTCGACTTCATCGAGCGGACCACGCCGACGAGCGGCGCCGACCGGGCCTTCATCAGCCAGCTGTTCCGCGGCCTGACCCGCTACGAACCGTTCGGCAGCGGCAACGGCGCCAGCGTCGTTCCGGGCGCCAACCGCGGCCAGTGAGCCGGAGCGCCCGCCAACAGGCGGGCGATCTCCCCGGGATTCGAGAACAGGTGTTCGGGTCCCTGCTCCGCTAGCGCCTGCGGGTCCGTGTAACCCCACGCCACGGCACCGAACGGGCAGCCGAGCGCGCGCGCCGCCTCGAGGTCGCGGATCTCGTCGCCGATGCACAGGGCCTGCACCGGCGCCACGCCCCGGCGCGCGAGGAGCCGCCGCAGGCGCCGCGCCTTTCCGAACAGCGAAGCCCCGCAGGCATAGGCGTCGATCCGCGCCGAGTTGTCCGATCCAAGCACCTGCCGCACCGTGTCGGCCCGGTTCGACGACAGGATCGCCATCGGCACGCAGGCCTGCTCGATGCCCGCCAGCATCTCCGGCACGCCCGGAAACAACGCGATCTGCGCCGCGTCCCGGGCTGCGAGCGCGTGCATGTGGCGGGCGATGAGCGGCAGCTTCCAGCGCGGGATGCCGAGATGCGCCACGATCGCGCGGGCCCCCTGACGGCGCAGGCCATCGACTTCGTGCGCCTCGACCTGGCGGAAGCGGTAGCGCTCGGCGACACCGTTCATCACCGAGCAGAACCAGTCGAAGCTGTCCGCCAAGGTGCCGTCGAAATCGAGCACGACGAGGCTCGGCCCGGTACCGGCAGTCCGACCGGTCATCTCAGGCCCGGAGATTCTCGATTGGCACGCTGAGCCGCATCAGCAGGCCCCCGGGCGCCCAGTCGTGTTCCAGCACGCCGTCGAGCTGGCCGACGACGCTGCGCTCGGCCAGCACCGTGCCGAATCCCTTCCGGGACGGCGTGCCGGTGACCGGAGGGCCGCCGGCCTCCTGCCAGGTCAGGGTATAGTGCCCTGCCTCCTGCAGCCCGCTCAGGGCGACGCCGCCCTCCTTGGTGGAGAGGCCGCCATACTTCATGGCGTTGGTGGCCTGCTCGTGCATGATCAGCGCCAGCGCGGTCGCGGTGCGCTCGCCGATCTCGGCATCGTCCCCCGAGATGGCGACGCGCGCCCGCCCGCCCTCCTCGTAGGCGGCCATGATCAGGCGCATCAGGCCCAGCACGGTCTGCCCCGCCACCGCGGGCGCGCTGTCGGGGGAATGCGGCCGGACATATTCGTGCGCCCGCGCCAAAGCGCCGAGCCGCTCGCGGAAGGCCTTGGCGAAGGGCTGGGCCGCGGGATCGCTCCGGGCGGTGAGCGCTGCCAAACCGCCGACCACCGCAAAGATGTTCTTGATCCGGTGCGACAGCTCGCGGATCAGCAGGTCCCGGGCTTCCTCGGCGCGCTTGGCCTCGCGCAGGTCGCGGGTGACGGTGGCGTAGCCGATCTCGGCCCCGGTCGGGTCCCGCACCGGGAACATGTTGTAGAGCACCGCCACCGGCTCGCCCGTGACGAAGTGTCGGAACGCCAGTTCGCCCTCCCAGAACCCGCTCCGGCGCATCGCCGGCATCGCGGTCTCCTCCAGGATGCGGCGGCTGTGCTCGGTGAAGAAATCGGGGATCCGGTGCAGCCGGGCGGCGGCAAGATCGGGCAGGCCGATCAGCGCCAGGGCGGCCTCGTTGAGATGGGTGACCGCGCCGTCCAGGGTGTAGAGACCGATGAAGTCCTTGGAGGTCTCCACGATGGCAGCGAGCTTGCGGGCCTCGGCCTCGGCCCGCTTTAGGTCGTCGATGTCGGTGCAGGTGCCGAACCAGCGCTCGATCCGCCCCTCCGCGTCGCGGATCGCCATGGCGCGACCCAGCGTCCAGCGATAGGCGCCGCTGTTGTGGCGCAGGCGGTACTCGATCTCGTAGGGATCGCCGGTCGCCAGCGAATGGCGCCAGCGCGTCCAGGCCCGCTCCTGATCGTCGGGATGGAACATGTCGTTCCAGCCCTCGCCGTCGGTGGAACCGTAGGGCACACCGGTGAACGCGTACCAGCGGTCGTTGTAGTAATCGTGGAACCCGTCCGGCCGGGTCGTCCAGACCATCTGGGGCATGGCCGACGTCATCACCCGGAAGCGGCGCTCGCTCGCGGCGATCTCGGCCTCCCGGCTCGCCACCTGTGCCAGGGTCCGGCGGTGCTCCAGCAGACTGGAGATCTGGCGCGCCAGGGCCGTGAGCGTGGCCGTCTGTTCCGTGTCGAGCCCACCCGGCCGCGGCGCCCGGTCGAGCACGCAGAGCGCGCCGAGCGGTATGCCCTGGGCGCCTTGGATCACGGCGCCGGCATAGAAGCGGAACCCCTCGGGGCCAATCACCAGCGGATTCGCGATGGTCCGCGGATCGGCGGTCAGATCGGGAATGACGAGCAGGCCGTCGGATTCGATCGTGTAGGCGCAGACCGAGCAGCTGATCGGCAGCTCGCGCTTGCCGAGACCGACCTCCGACTTGAACCATTGCCGCTCGGCATCCACGAGGCTGACGAGGGCGACCGGCGCGCCACAGACATAGGCGGCGACCCGGACGAGATCGTCGTAAAGCGGCTCGGGTTCCGTATCGAGGATCGCGAGGTCGCGTAGCTCCGCGAGCCGCTCCGCGGTGCGCCAGGCACCGCCGGTCGGTTGGGAAGCTGCGCGCGCGTGAGGTGCCGGCACATCCATGATTCAGCCGTCACATAGGCCCGTTGAGCTTCCCTGCCTAGGTGGCTGCGTAGACGGTCGCCGCGCCCGCAATGGGCGCGGCGGCCGGTCAGGCCCGTAATGCCTTACGCGGCGCGGGCCTCACCGAGGGTCGGATAATCGACGTACCCCTTCGGGCCCTGGCTGTACCACGTGGCGGCTTCGTCCTTGTTGAGCGGCGCGCCCTTGGCGATCCGCTCGACGAGATCGGGATTGGCGATGAAGGTCCGCCCGAACGCGATCGCGTCCGCCTCGCCGGCATCCAGCACCTTCTGGCCGCTGACCCCGTCGTAATCGGCGTTGAGGATCATCGGGTTGCGGAACACCCGGCGCATCGCCGGGGCGATCGGCGCATGGTCGGCCTTGCCGAAGGTCCCGTCCGGGCCAGGCTCGCGCATCTCCAGGAAGGCGACATCGAGATCGGCCAGCGCCTGGGCGGCGGCCACGAACAGCGGCTCGGGGTTCGAATCGTTACAGCCCTGGATCGCGCCGTTCGGCGAGAGGCGCACGCCGGTACGCTCGGGTCCCGCGACCTTGGCCACCGCCGCGGTGACCTCGCGCAGCAGGCGGACGCGGTTCTCGATCGAGCCGCCGTACTGGTCTGTGCGGTGGTTGGTGCCGTCGCGCAGGAATTCGTCGATCAGGTAGCCGTTCGCCGCGTGGATCTGCACGCCGTCGAACCCGGCCGCCAGCGCGTTGGCGGTGGCACGCTCGTAATCGCCGAGGAGGCGCGGGATCTCGGCTATCTCCAGGGGACGGGCCTCACTGTAGGGCTTCTTGCCCTCGTAGGTGTGGGCCTGATCGGGCGCGTTCGTGGCCGAGGCCGCGACCGGCTTGGCGCCGCCGAGGAAGTCCGGATGGACCAGCTGGCCCATATGCCAGATCTGGCAGACGATCTTGCCGCCCTTGTCGTGGACCGCCTTCACGATCGGCCGCCAGGCATCGACCTGGGCGTCGGACCAGATGCCCGGCGCGAACGGCCAACCCAGCCCCTCCTGCGAGATGCCGGTGGCCTCGCTGATGATCAGGCCGGCGGCGGCGCGCTGGGCGTAATACTCGGCCATGATCGGGGTGGGCACGTGCTCGCGGGTGCCGCGGCCGCGGGTGAGCGGAGCCATGAAGATGCGGTTCTTCGCCTCGATGGCGCCGATACGGATCGGGTCGAGCAGGGACGGCATGGGATACCTCGTGCTGGTGCGGCCGCGCCGCAGCCGGTTTTTATCCGTGGCCGAGGTGGCGCTGCGGCGCGGCGATGCCAAGGTGCAGCGCAGCGGTACGGGCAGCGGCGTGCGGGGGCGCACATGGCGCGGCGGGTGCGCGTTCAGTCACGGAGGGGGAAAGAAGACCAACTCGCATTCGGCTGCCAGCCAAACGAGGCGGCGTTTCATCTCTCCCCCGGGCGGTGCCGCAGCCGGCATGCCGGGAAGCCGTCCGGCCATCGCGTCGATCGAGAGAAGCCGGGATCGCAGGCCCGACGTAAGCCAGTTCTTGTCCTTCTCCCGCCACGCGACGGCTTTGGCCAAAGCCACATCGTCGGGATCCGGAACGATGACCGTGATGCCGGGGCAGCCGGCACTCGCATACAGCGTGCTGCGCGCCGACCAATCGCTCGGCATCAAGGCTGTTTCGGGCGATACGCCATCGCAATAATAGCCATACTGCTGATGGAAGCTCGACCCCTGGCCGATATTGGCATCGATCGCGTCGGACAGATCGTCGGAATTCGGCACGTCCGGAACGTAGAGGTCCGCCTCCGGGGTCAGCAACATGTCGCCGGGAATGTTGCGGCAGCGGATCAGGACGACGGCGGAGCCGACCAGGACGAAGCGCCGATGGCCCGTCACCTCCCCGGCCGCCCGGAAAAGATGATCGAGCTTGTCCTGCCGCATCATCCGGTCAGATCCGGAACTCGCCGGCCCAGGCTCTCGGCGGTGCGTTCTCGGGACGGGAGCACGACGAAGACGGGCTGCGTGTCGCGCAGAAGTTCGCCGCGCGGGCTGTCCTCCAGCAATTGCCGGACGATCAGCCGGATATTCTGGCCCAGAAGATCCGCCCACAGCGCGTAATATCGGGCCTGCGCGGAGTCAGGTCGCACGCATCGTTCCAGGTAGGCCCGGCCGTTGGCAAGGAGACCTGGATCGTCGACGAGATGCACGGCGATACGCCGCGTCAGGTCATACGAGCGCCGTTTGCTGCGATCGTGAAAATCGGTCTTCACGGGCAGACTGCCGACGAAGCGTTCCCCCTCAGTCATCAGACGCATCCAGACGCATCGGCTCGGCGGCGGTGCCGGAGCATACCGCGATTCCGCACGCACTCGAAGTCCGCAGGACAAATTGCGTCGCCCCGGTATTCGCACCGGAGCGACGCGGGGACGGGATCCCTCAGCTATGCGCCAGCACCGCCAGCAGCAGCAGGGCGATGATGTTGGTGATCTTGATCGCCGGGTTCACCGCCGGCCCCGCGGTGTCCTTGTAGGGGTCGCCCACCGTATCGCCGGTCACCGCCGCCTTGTGGGCATCGGAGCCCTTGCCGCCGTGGTGGCCGTCCTCGATGTACTTCTTGGCGTTGTCCCAGGCGCCGCCGCCCGAGGTCATGGAAATCGCCACGTAGAGGCCGGTCAGGATGACGCCGAGCAGGCTCGCGCCGACCGTGGCGAAGGCCTGGCTCTTGCCGGCGATCAGCTGGATCACGAAGAACAGCACGATGGGTGAGAGCACCGGCAGCAGCGACGGGACGATCATCTCCTTGATCGCCGCCCGGGTCAGCATATCGACTGCCCGGCCGTAATCCGGCCGGTCGGTGCCCTGCATGATCCCGGGCTTCTCCCGGAACTGGCGCCGGACCTCCTCGACCACCGCACTCGCGGCGCGCCCCACCGCCGTCATGGCGATGCCGGCGAACAGGAACGGGATCAGGCCGCCGAGCAGCAGCCCGACCACCACGTAGGGGTTGGACAGGGAGAAATCGACGCTCACACCCTGGAAGAACCGGTACTGCGTCGGGCTGGCATTGGCGATGAAGTAGTTCAGGTCCGACGTGTAGGCGGCAAACAGAACCAGCGCGCCGAGGCCGGCGGAGCCGATCGCGTAGCCCTTGGTCACCGCCTTGGTGGTGTTGCCGACCGCGTCGAGGGCGTCGGTCGACTTGCGCACGTCCGGGGGCAGGCCGGCCATCTCGGCGATGCCGCCGGCATTGTCGGTGACCGGCCCGAACGCGTCGAGCGCCACGATGAAGCCGGCCAGCGCCAGCATCGCTGTCACGGCGATCGCGATGCCGAACAGGCCGGCCAGCGCGTAGGTGCTGATGATGCCGGCCACGATCACGATGGCGGGGAGCGCGGTCGATTCGAGCGAGATCGCCAGCCCCTGGATCACGTTGGTACCGTGGCCGGTCACCGAGGCGTCCGCAATCGACTTCACCGGGCGGAAGTTGGTGCCGGTGTAATACTCGGTGATGACCACGATCAGCGCCGTGATGGCGAGCCCGATCACCGCGCAGCCGAACAAGCCGGCCGACGTGAAGGTGACGCCGGTCGAGGTGGTGAAGGAGGTCGAGAACCCGCCCAGCAGGGTCATGTTGACGATCGCGATCGCCACCACCGAGAGCACGCCCGCGGTGATCAGGCCCTTGTAGAGCGCGCCCATGATCGACTGGTTGGCCCCGAGCCGCACCGCGTAGGTGCCGGCGATCGAGGTGAGGATGCAGGCCGAGCCGATGGCCAGCGGATAGAGCATCATCGGCTCCAGCACGTCCCGGCCGCTGCCGGTGGGGCCGGAGAAGAAGATCGCGGCCAGCACCATCGTGGCCACCACCGTGACCGCGTAGGTCTCGAACAGGTCGGCCGCCATGCCGGCGCAATCGCCGACATTGTCGCCGACGTTGTCGGCGATGGTCGCGGGGTTGCGCGGATCGTCCTCCGGAATGCCGGCCTCGACCTTGCCGACGAGGTCCCCGCCGACATCGGCGCCCTTTGTGAAGATGCCGCCGCCGAGGCGGGCGAAGATCGAGATCAGCGAGGCGCCGAAACCGAGCGCCACCAGTGCGTCGATCACCTCACGGCTCGACGGGTCGAGATGGGCGCCGCGGGTCAGGAACAGGTAGTAGAAGGCGACACCGAGGAGTGCGAGGCCCGCCACCAGCATGCCGGTCACCGCCCCCGACTTGAAGGCGACATCGAGGCCGCCGCCCAGCGAGGTCGAAGCGGCCTGCGCGGTGCGCACATTGGCCCGCACCGAGACGTTCATGCCGATGAACCCGGCCGCCCCGGAGAGCACGGCGCCGATCAGGAAGCCGATGGCGACCTTGATCCCGAGGAACACCGCCAGCAGCACGAACAGCACCACGCCGACGAGGCCGATCGTGAGGTATTGGCGCTTCAGATAGGCCTGCGCGCCTTCCGCAATGGCGGAGGCGATCTCCTGCATGCGCTGCGTGCCGGCATCGCGCCGCATCACGTCGAGGATCGTGACGATGCCGTAGGCGATGGCGCAGAGCCCGCCCACGATGATCAGAATCAAGGGAATCATGCGACCGTCCTTGTCATTATCGTGCCTGGCTGGGGCTTATGCTTATCGAGCTTGGCCGCCGGGGAGACGGCCATGGGACGTGGTGCTCGGATCCGGGGCTTTCCTTCCCAGAACAAGACCTTGATTGCCAAACTTCGCCGGTGAGCGCAAACGCTGTGTTTGACGTCTTCGCAGATCGGCGCACGAATGCTGCATCGCACAACGTGACGAATTGAGAATTATTTTGCAGTATTTCCCGTGGCCGATGGGTGTTTGCGTTCGTGCAGTCCCGATCGGGGTCGCTGATCTCGATGCGTGGTGTGATGCGCGCGTTGGTGACCGGCGCACATCGCGGTCATATGAGCCGTCGCAGTCTGGTCGGATCGGTGGGCTCCAGCATGTCCGGGATTGAAGTCTCGAGGGGACATCACGAAGGCTCAGACGATCTGCGCGTTGTCGTGCGCGGCAAAGCTTCGGCGCATTCGGTCGGTATCCATGGGTCGTTCGCAGATCTCGCGGCTGCCGCAGCGAAGGCCCGGGCGGATTTTGGCGTCGCCTGCTTCTGGAATGCCCCGGTCCTGCCCGATCCCGTCGAGGAGGCCCGATTGGTGGTCGGCAGCTTGCGGACATATGGTGGTCGCCGGGGTTGGGCGGCCGCAGCCGACCTCGACCAGGCCGTCCGCAAGGCCGCGGGAGCAAGCGATGGCGTTGACACCGTTCCAGCGCGCGGTGCTGGCCCATCTCGCCCGCGGCGCGATCACGTTCCACCCGGCCTCCATAGGCGGGGCTTGGCCCGAGGTTGCCGAGGGCAACCCCTATCGCTCCTGACCGTGTCGCCCCGTCAGCACGTCTGCTTTTGGCGTGCCAGCCTCAGAAGTGGCTGAAGGCCCCGGCGGCGAATACACGGACCCCGCCGTCTGCCGTCTCGAAACGTGGCGGCCCCTCGCCAGCGGTGACGGTGCCGATGGCGGTCAGCTTTATCCCGGCTGCTTCCACCTCGGCCCGGAGAGCCTCGAACGCCTCCGGGGCCACCGTGCAGAGGATCTCGTAATCGTCGCCGCCGGTCAGAGCCGTCGCGAACAGGCCCGGTTCCGCCGCGCAGGCACGCCGGACTGCCTCCGAGAGCGGCACGACGGGCAGATCGATCCGGGCCGTGCGCCCCGCGCCCAGCATCTTGGCGAGATCTCCCGCGAGCCCGTCGGACACATCCATGGACGCGGTGGCGTAGCGCCGGATCGCCGGCGCGGCGGCGAGGCGCGGGCGGGGATGGAGGTAGCGGTCGGCCAGCACGGCCCGCAAAGCTGGGTCGAGGGCGGTCGCCCAGGGCGCCTCCGGCTCCAGGCGCAGCCGCAGGCCCAGCGCCGCGTCGCCGATCGTGCCGGTGACGCAGATCCGGTCGCCGATCCGTGCGGTGTGCCGCCGGACGATCGCGCCGGACGGCACCTCGCCCAACATGCTGACGCCGATCAGCGCCGGCCCGCCCGAGCGCACGGTGTCGCCGCCGAGCAGTGGGCAGCCCGCCTCCGCGGCGGCTGCGCCGAGCCCGGCCGAGAAATCGGCCAGCCACTCCTCCGTCCAGTCGTCGGGCAACGCCAACGTCAATAGAAAACCGCGCGGCACCGCGCCCTTGGCGGCGATGTCGGAGAGGTTCACCCCGAGGGCCTTGCGAGCGATCGAGGCCGGCGGATCGTCGGGAAAGTAGTGGATCCCCGCCACCACGGCGTCGGCGGTGAGGACGAGGTCGTGGCCGGGCGCGGGGGTCAGGGTCGCGGCATCGTCCCGGAGCCCATCGGCACCCGGGCCGGCCAGCGGCGCGAAGTAACGCGCGATCAGCCCCTCCTCGGAGGCGCGGACCGGGCCGGCCACGGGTCAGGCCTTCCCGGGCGCCGGCTTTTCGGGGAGCGGCTTGGACGAGCCCGGCTTTTTCGATCCCTTGGCGGGGCCGACCTCGCCGGGCCGGACCTCCCGGGCGAGCCGGTCGAGCACAGCGTTGACGAGACCCGGCTCGTCGCCCGGATAGAAGCTGTGGGCCACGTCGACATATTCGGAGATCGCCGCCGCCGCCGGCACGTCGAGGCGGAACATCAGCTCGTAGGCGCCGGCCCGCAGGATCGCCCGGAGCACGATCTCGATTCGCCGGAGCGGCCAGCCCTGCGCCAGCGCCTGATCGAGCTTCGGGTCGATCGCCCGTTGCTCCTCGACGGCACCACGCAGCAGATCGCGGAAGAAGGCGGTCTCGGCCTGGGGATGTTCGATCCCGTCGATCTCCTGGCCGATCCAGAACGCCTCGAACTCGGCAAGCGCTTCGAGGACGCCCTTGCCGGACACATCCATCTCGTAGAGCGCCTGCACGACGGCGAGGCGTGCTCCGGTGCGCAGGCTGATCGTCTTGCCGCCCGTCTCCGGCTTCGTGTCGGTCATTTGACTATCCGTCATCGCGGGCGCGCGGCTTCCGCGGCGCGCTTAAGGGCGAGGACGCCGAGCGCTGCCTCGGCCGCGCCGCCACCCTTGTTCATCTCGGCCACCCGGGCGCGGGCCAGCGCCTGTGCCTCGGTCTCGACGGTGAGGATGCCGTTGCCGAGGGGAATCCGGCGGTCGACCGAGAGATCCATCAACGCCCGGGCGCTCTCGCCCGCCACGATGTCGTAATGGCCGGTTTCCCCGCGGATCACGCAGCCGAGCGCCACCACGGCATCGTAGGCCTCCGCGTCGAGCAGGATCGCCACGGTGGCGGGGATCTCCAGGGCGCCCGCCACCGTCACCACGGTCGCGTGCGCGCCGGCGGCTTCGATCGCCGCGCGGGCGCCGGCCAGGAGTTCGTCCGCGAGGGCGTCGTAGTAGCGCGCCTCGACCACGAGGATGCGGGCCCCGGCGAGCGCCGGGTCCTGGGGCTTCGGCGCCGCGTCGGCGCGGGTATGGGCGACCATGGCTCTCGTCCAGCCGAGTTTTTGGGGGTTGACGGGCGGCACGGGGCGCCCGCGAGGGGAGGACGGTTAGACCGAAGCGGCCGGCGCCACAAGCGGCACGATCCGCTCGGGCGCCGAACAGGCTTGAGCTTGGCCCCATGACCCGGCAAGATCGCTCCGGACCGCCGCTGAACCGCCGTCGAACCGCCATGCCGCCAGCCCTCGCCGCCGAACACCTCTCTGAAGCCGGCGAGAAGAGCGCTTATGCCTTCCGCACGATCAGCGAGGTCTCCGAGGAGCTCGATGTGCCCCAGCACGTGCTGCGCTTCTGGGAGACCCGCTTCGGCCAGATCCGCCCCGTCAAGCGCGCGGGCGGGCGGCGTTACTACCGGCCCAACGATGTCGAACTCGTCGCCGGCATCCGCCAGCTCCTGCACGTTCAGCGCTACACCATCGCGGGCGCGCAGCGGGTGCTCAAGGAGAACGGCGTCCGCTTCGTCCAAGCGGTCGGCCGTGGCGAGGCCGTAGCGGCCGAGCCCCTGGTCCAGGATGCCGAGGCGGAGACCGGTGCCTTCGCGGATCCGGAGCGTGCGGCCCTCGCGGTGGCCCTCGACGAGCTGCGCGCCTGCCGCGCCCTGCTGGACGGCCTGCGCACGCCCCCGGACGCCTGACGCTCCGGTCCCGGGGCGCGCGGCCAAGCCACGATAAAACTCACGGCAAAGCTCTTGCAGGGGCTGGGCGAACTTTCGCCAGGACCCCGCGTTGTCGCCCGCATGGCCTCGCCCCGATCCAAGCTGTCGCCCAGCCAGGAACTGATGGCCCGTATCATGCGGATCGTCCGCACCTGCCCAGAGGCGGCCGGGGAGATGCTGGAACTGATGTTCCTCGTCAGCCAGATCGAGGCTGCCACCAGCGTCGACCGGGAATACCGCGACGCGAAGCGCGTGATCAGCCGCCTGCGCAACCCGCTCTGGGAGATGGGCCCGGCCGACCGGGAGAAACTGCTCTCGGCCGCGGAGGCGATCCGCCGTGTCTGCCGCCTCGCCGAGGATGAGATACCTTCCATGCCGATCGCCGACGCCGGCGAGCGCGCCCGCGTCGAGGCACGCCTCAACGCCGCCCTGGCGGGTGAGCTTGACGCCGCGCAGATCGCCCGCGTCACCGGGATCGTGGCGGCGGTGCTTCAGAATTAAGCAGCGTCCCGATGAACCGGTGCCGGGCGCACTCGACGCCCGCGCCGGGCATCCCCACATGCTGGTCACCGATGGAAGGGGCACCCGGAGCGGCCTTCGGAGAGCGCGCCCGCATCGGCACCGGAGAGACGCTTTCATGATCGCCCTTCGTCCGCTCGCCGTGCTGCTCGCAGGGAGTCTGGCTCTGGCCGGGCCGGCCCTGGCCCAATCCCCGACGAGCCGATCGAAGACGGTCGCCCCCGGCAAGACGGTGCGGCTCGAGATCGCTCCGAACCTTAAGAAGGACTGCTCGCCCGGCCCGATGCCCGAATTCAAGGTCTCCGGGCCGCCGAAGAACGGTTCGGTGATCACCAAGGTTGGCAAGCTGAAGACCCCGGCGAGCTACCGCTGCCCCAACAAGGAGGCCTCGGTCCAAGCGTTGTTCTATCAGCCCAATGCCGGCTTCACGGGTACCGACGAAGTCACCTTCGAGGTGAGAGCCTCCGACGGGCAAGTCCAGACGCAGACCGTGAAAATCACGGTCGGTGGAAGCGGTGCCAAATCCGGAGACGATGCCAAGAAAGAGGGCACCGATTTGTGAGTCGCGGCGAACAACTGCGGCACCTGCGCAGTTTTTCGGCTCTCGACACATGCCCAAAGGCGGCACAGACTCTGGTTTGCGCCGCCGTCATGGCCGGAGAGTGTTGCATGCAATCGACATGCCCGGCGACATGCTCGCCGCACTGCGACAAAAGCGGGCCTGTCGGTTGCATCCGAGCCGAGACAGGATGAAGCTGTCACGGTCTGAGAGGGTTATCGAATGCCGATGCATGCGACGAACGACCTTTTCCAGAGCTTCGCCCGAGGCTACGAGGCCCGCCGCGACACGGAGATGACGCTCTCCGAGTATCTCGAAGCCTGTCGCGACGAGCCCCTGATGTACGCCTCGGCCGCCGAGCGGATCCTGGCGGCGATCGGCGAGCCCGAATTCGTTGATACCTCGAAGGATTCGCGCCTCGGCCGGATCTTCATGAACCGGACGATCCGGACGTATCCGGCTTTCCGGGAGTTCTACGGGATGGAGGAGACGATCGAGCGGATCGTCTCGTTCTTCCGCCACGCCGCGCAGGGCTTGGAGGAGCGCAAGCAGATCCTCTACCTGCTCGGGCCCGTGGGCGGCGGCAAGTCGTCCCTCGCCGAGCGGCTGAAGCTGCTGATGGAGGTCCACCCCGTCTACGTGCTCAAGGCCGGGGACGAGGTCTCGCCGGTCTTCGAGAGCCCGCTGGGCCTGTTCGACCCCGACACGATGGGCGAGGAGATCCAGAAGCGCTACGGCGTCCCGCGCCGGCGGCTCACCGGCCTGATGAGCCCCTGGGCACTCAAGCGCCTCGACGAGTTCAACGGCGACATCTCGCGCTTCAAGGTGATCAAGGTCCGGCCCTCGCGCCTGCGCCAGATCGCCATCGCCAAGACCGAGCCGGGCGACGAGAACAACCAGGACATCTCCTCGCTGGTCGGCAAGGTCGACATCCGTCGCCTCGAGACCCTGTCGCAGGCGGATCCCGACGCCTACTCGTATTCGGGCGGCCTGAACCGGGCGAACCAGGGCGTTCTCGAATTCGTCGAGATGTTCAAGGCGCCGATCAAGATGCTGCACCCGTTGCTCACCGCCACGCAGGAGGGCAACTATGTCGGCACTGAGAATATCGGCGCGATCCCGTTTACCGGCGTGATCCTCGCCCACTCGAACGAGTCCGAGTGGCAGACCTTCAAGACCAACAAGAACAACGAGGCGTTCATCGACCGGATCTACGTGATCAAGGTCCCGTACTGCCTGCGCGTCACCGAAGAGCAGCACATCTACGAGAAGCTGATCTCCGGCTCGGAACTGTCGGATGCGGCCTGCGCGCCCGGCACGCTGGAGATGCTAGCGCGGTTCTCGGTGCTGTCGCGCCTGCGCGAGCACGCCAATTCCAACGCCTTCTCGAAGATGCGGGTCTATGACGGCGAGTCCCTGCGCGAGGTCGATCCGCGCGCTCGCTCGATGCAGGAATACAAGGACACGGCCGGCGTCGACGAGGGCATGGACGGGATCTCGACCCGCTTCGCCTTCAAGGTCCTGGCTGCGACCTTCAACCATGACACCACCGAGGTCTCGGCTGACCCGGTGCATCTGATGTACGTGCTGGAGCAAGCGCTCAAGCGCGAACAGCTCCCGCCCGAGACCGAGAAGAAGTATCTGGAATTCATCAAGACCGAATTGGCCCCGCGCTACGCGGAGTTCATCGGCCACGAGATCCAGAAGGCCTATCTCGAATCGTACCACGATTACGGCCAGAACCTGTTCGACCGCTACATCGACTACGCCGACGCCTGGATCGAGGACCAGGACTTCAAGGATGCCGAGACCGGCCAGCTCATGAATCGCGAGCTGCTGAACCAGGAGCTGACCAAGATCGAGAAGCCTGCGGGCATCGCCAACCCGAAAGATTTCCGCAACGAGGTGGTGAAGTTCGCCCTGCGCTCCCGGGCGCAGCATGGCGGCCGCAACCCGAGCTGGACCTCCTACGAGAAGCTGCGCGAAGTGATCGAGCGGCGGATGTTCTCCCAGGTGGAGGAATTGCTGCCGGTGATCTCCTTCGGCTCCAAGAAGGATGGCGACACCGAGAAGAAGCACGGCGAGTTCGTCGAGCGGATGGTGTCGCGCGGCTACACCGAGCGGCAGGTCCGCCGTCTGGTGGAATGGTACATGCGGGTGAAGCAGGCCGGCTGAGGGACGACGGGGCCCGGTCAGTCGGGCCCCGTTCCGACCCTCCACCGCCACAGTTTCGGACGACCGGCCGGTGACGATGTCGGCCCTGCTGCGAACCTGGGATCCTTTCCTCCGGCCGCAGCATGGTACGACAAGGGTCGGAACCCGGCCGGCACACGCGGACGAGGGTTTTCGCAGCGGATGCACATCGTCGACCGACGTTTGAACCCGGGCGGCAAGAGCCTCCCCAACCGCCAGCGCTTCCTGCGCCGCGTCAAGGACGTGGCCCAGCGCGCTGTGCGCGAATCCGCCCGCGAGAAGGACATCAAGGATCTGGGCAAGGACGGCCGGGTCACGGTACCGGCCGATGGCGTGCGCGAGCCGCGCTTCTCCCGCCAGCCGGGTACCGGGCTTCAGGACCACATCCTGCCGGGCAACAAGACCTACGTGGAGGGCGACACGATCGAGCGGCCGCCGGGCGGCGGTGGCGGGCGTGGCTCCGGCGAGGGCGGGGATGGCGGCGAGAACAGCGAGGACGCGTTCCGCTTCGTGCTCACCCGCGAGGAGTTTCTGGAACTGTTCCTCGAGGATCTGGAATTACCGGACCTCGCCAAGCGGCGGCTGGCGGTGGTCGAGACCGAGGGCCTGCGCCGGGCCGGCTACACCGTGACGGGCTCGCCCGCCAACCTGGCGCTGACCCGCACCCTGCGCAATTCGATGTCCCGGCGGATCGCCCTCAAGCGGCCGAAGCCCGAGGAGGTCGCGGCCCTGCAGGCGAAGCTCGACGCGCTGTCGGAGGGTGACCCCGAACGCGCAGAGCTGGAGCAGGCGCTGCTGAAGCTGCGCGAGCGGGCCAAGCGCATCCCGTATGTCGACCCGCTCGACCTGCGCTTCCGCCGGTTCGAGCCCTACCCACGGCCGATCGCGCAAGCGGTGATGTTCTGCCTGATGGACGTGTCCGGCTCGATGACCGAGCACATGAAGGACCTCGCCAAGCGGTTCTACATCCTGCTGCACATCTTCCTGACACGCCGCTACCGGCACGTGGAGATCGTGTTCATCCGCCACACCGACCGGGCGACCGAGGTGGACGAGGAGACCTTCTTCGGCTCCCGGGAGACCGGGGGCACGCTGGTCTCGTCGGCGCTGGTCGAGATGAAGCGCATCATCGCCGAGCGCTACGACCCCAACGACTGGAACATCTACGCCGCTCAGGCCTCGGACGGCGACAACGTCTCCTCGGACGGGCCGACCTCCACGGAGCTCTTGCGGGCGCATATCCTGCCGGCCTGCCAGCACTTCGCCTATCTGGAGGTGGGCGACGAGAACGGCCCGCGCGCCGGCTTCGTGGAGCACCGCACCACCCTGTGGCGGACCTATGAGGCGATCGCCAAGTCCGGCGGCCCAATCGCCATGCGCAAGGTCAACCACCGGCGCGAGATCTACGCGGTCTTCCGCGAGCTGTTCGGCCGCCAGGATGCGCGGGTGGAGGCGGAGGGGTGATAATGACCCGCGCCGCATCTTCCTCCCCCCTCTGCGTGGGAGGGTGGGCCCCGAAGGGGGTCGGGAGAGGGGAGCGCCATATCCGGAATGGGCACGACGGATCCCGCATCCTAAACCGTCGCGCTGCCCCTCTCCCGACTCTCGCTGACGCGAGGCCCACCCTCCCCCGCAAAGGGGGGAGGGAGTCCCCATCCCGCGTTCTTGTGGGGCCGGGTCCAAAAAAACGGGAGGCCGCATGACGCTCGTCAAGGCACGCACGCCCCAGATCATCTCCGGCAGCCAGAAACCCCTGTTCATCGGCAACGACTGGGATTTCGACACGATCCGGCGCATCCACGACGCCTGCGAGGCCATCGCCGGGCCGCAGCTCGGCCTGTCGTGGTATCCGAACCAGATCGAGATCATCACGGCCGAGCAGATGCTCGACGCCTACGCCTCGATCGGCATGCCGCTGTTCTACAAGCACTGGTCGTTCGGCAAGCACTTCGCCCAGCACGAGGCCGGCTATCGCCGCGGCCTGATGGGGCTCGCCTACGAGATCGTCATCAACTCCGACCCGTGCATCTCCTACGTGATGGAAGAGAACACGGCGACGATGCAGACGCTGGTCATCGCGCACGCCGCCTTCGGCCATAACCACTTCTTCAAGAACAACTATCTGTTCCGGCAATGGACCGACGCCGAAGGCATTCTGGACTATCTGGATTTCGCGAAAGGCTTCATCACCCGCTGCGAGGAGCGCTACGGCCATCAGGCGGTGGAGCAGGTGCTCGACGCCGCCCATGCGCTGATGAGCCAGGGCGTCCACCGTTACCCGCGCAAGAAGCGGCCGGACCTCGCCTCCGAGCAGCGGCGCGAGCGGGAGCGGATCGAGCACGGCGAGCAGATCTACAACGACCTCTGGCGTACCCTGCCGCAGAAGATCGGCACCGTGCGGCCGGACTTGGCGGCGGAACGGCGCAAGGCGCTCCTCGAACTACCGCAGGAGAATATTCTCTACTTCCTGGAGAAGGTCGCCCCGCGCCTGCGGCCGTGGCAGCGCGAGATCCTGCGCATCGTCCGCTTGGTCGCCCAGTATTTCTACCCACAGCGCCAGACCAAGGTGATGAACGAGGGCTGTGCCACCTACAGCCACTACCGAATCATGAACGCCCTGTCGGAATCCGGGCAGATCACCGAGGCGGCCTACCTCGAGTTTCTGCAATCTCACACCAACGTCATCCGGCAGCCGAACTACGACGACCGTTCCTATGGCGGTCACAACCCCTACGCGATCGGCTTCGCGATGATGCAGGACATCGCCCGCATCGTGGAGCAGCCGAGCGACGAGGACCGGGCTTGGTTCCCCGAGATCGCCGGCACCGGCGACGCCATGGCGGTCCTGCGCGACTGCTGGGAGAATTACCGGGACGAGAGCTTCATCCAGCAATTCCTGTCGCCCAAGCTGATGCGCGACCTGCGCCTGTTCCACGTGGTCGACGACCCCGATGAGCCGGAATTGCGGGTGGAGGCGATCCACGACGAGCGCGGGTACCGCAAGATGCGCCGCTCCTTTGCCCGGCAATACGACGTGGCGTGGCTCGATCCCGACATCGAGGTGGTGGACGTGGATCTCGAAGGGGATCGTCGCCTGATCCTGCACCACAAGGCGATCAACAAGATCACCCTGCAGAAGGACGACGCCAAGCGGGTGTTGCAGCACCTCGCCGACCTCTGGGGCTACGACGTGGTGCTCAAGGAGGTCGAGCCTGCCACCGGCACGGTGCTGGGCGAGATCACCGCCAGCGCGCGGCCGATTTTTTTCTGATCCAGGAGACTTCCCTCCCGCACCCTCATCCTGAGGTGTTTGGTCGGGAGCAGCCCGAGATTGCCTTGGCGGTACGGCCGTGCTGCTTGACGCGATGACCGCTACGATCCTCACCCTCGAAGAAACCAGCAATTTTCTCGACCAGGAATTCCCGCAGATGCAGGCGGGCGGGCGCGCCTACCATCTCGAAGCCGTGGGCCCGCTTACGGCACGGATGCGATTGGAAGCGCAGGAGCGCTTCCTGCGCCCCGGCGCGACGGTCTCGGGGCCGGCCATGATGGCGTTGGCCGATTACGCCCTCTACGCGGCGATCCTCGCCAATATCGGCCCCGTCGCGCTCGCGGTGACCACGAGCCTCAATTTCAACTTCCTGCGCAAGCCGGCCTCCGGGGATCTCCTGGCGGAATGCCGGCTGCTCAAGCTCGGCCGGCGGCTCGCGGTGGGCGAGGTTCTGATCAGCGCGGACGGCAACCCCGACCTCGTCTGCCACGCCACCGGGACCTATTCGATCCCGCCGCGCTGAGCGGATTCAGGCCCGCGCTTCGGCGAGCCGCGCGGCGTAGCGGGCGATCAGATCGACTTCCAGGTTGAGCCGGTCCCCGGCGCGTCGCTCACCCCAGGTGGTGACCTGGAGCGTGTGCGGGATCAGCAGCACCGAGAAACGGTCGTCCTGGACTGAATTCACCGTGAGCGAGGTGCCGTCGAGGCAGACCGAGCCCTTCTCGGCGATGAAGTGTTTCACAGCAGCCGGCGCCCGCAGGGTGAAGCGCTCGCTGGCCCCCCAGGCATCAGCCGTGACGCTCGTACGCTCGACGATCTCGGCGAGGCCATCGACATGGCCGGTGACCAGATGGCCGCCAAGCTCGTCGCCAACCTTGAGCGAGCGTTCGAGGTTGATCCGCGTGCCCGGCGCCCAGGAGCCGACCGTGGTGCGCATCAAGGTCTCGGCGGCCGCGTCCACCGCGAAGACACAGCCGCCCTCGGCCGGTTGCACCGAGACCGCCGTGAGGCACGGGCCCGCGCAGGCGATCGAGGCGCCGAGCGCGATCGTGGCGGGATCGTAGGAGGTCTGGATCACGATCCGGCGCAGGTCGCCTTCGCCCGAGACCGAGACCACTGTGCCGATGGCGCTGACCAACCCCGTGAACATCGCTTACGTCCTGTTGCGTTCGTAGGTCACGGCCGTGTCGGGACCGAGCTGAAGCCGCTCGGCCTCGCGGAACTGGTCACTCGCCAGAGCGTCCGCCAGAGCGGGCCCCAGCGCCGGAAGGCCCCCGGCCGGCCCCAGCGCCACCGGCCCGGTCACCAGCGTGCAGGTGTCGATCAGATCGGCGCGGACCAGCGCCTCCGCAAGGCGGGGGCCGCCCTCGCTGCACAGGCGGGTCAGGCCGCGCTCGCCCAGATGCGCCAGGGCGGCCGGCAGATCGATCCCGCCGGCCGCATCCGCCGGCACGGTGGCGACCTCGACGCCCAGTGCCTCCAGGGCGCGCTTGGCATGGGCCGGGGCGGAGCGGGTGGTCAGCACCAGGGTCGGCGTGTCGCGGGCGGTCCGGGCCAGGACACTCGCCGGCGAGAGCCGCAGATGCGTGTCGAGCACGATCCGCAGGGGCGAGCGCCCGGCGAGCCCCGGCAGCCGTACGGTGAGCGACGGATCGTCGGCCCGGGCGGTGCCGATGCCGATCAGGATCGCATCGGCATGGGCCCGCCAGAGATGGACCGCCCCATCGGCCACCGGCCCGGTGATCCGCAGGCGCTCGGGACCGGCCGCCGCGCAGAAGCCGTCGCGGGTGCGGGCGAGCTTGAGGTGCAGGGCGGGCCGGCCACGCGTCACCCGGGTGACGTGGCCAAGATGGTCGCGCACCGCCTCATCCCGCATCAACCCGGTCTCGACCGTTACCCCCGCCTGCCGCAGGAGATCGTGGCCGCGACCCGCCACACGCGGGTCGGGATCCTCCAGGGCGCTGACCACCCGGGCGATCCCGGCGGCCAGGATCGCGTTCGTGCAGGGCGGCGTGCGGCCGTGATGCGAGCAGGGCTCCAGGGTGACGTAGAGGGTCGCGCCCCGGGCGGCATCCCCCGCGGCAGCGAGCGCCAGCGGCTCCCCGTGCGGGCGGCCGCCCGGCGCCGTGGCGGCCGTCCCCAGGATGCGGCCTGTCTCGGGCTCGACCACGACGGCACCGACCGATGGATTCGGCCAAGTGCTGCCGAGGCCCCGCCGGCCCAGGGCGAGGGCGAGGCGCATGAAGGTCGTATCGTCGCTCATGTCCGACCGGAGCGGCGGCGTCCCGGGGCCTCGGGCTCCGGCTCCGCCTCCAGGGCGGTCTCGGATACCGGCGGCAGCGTGCCGTCGCTCAGCGTGCCGAGCAGATCCTCGAAATCCTTGGCCTCGCGGAAATTCTTGTAGACCGAGGCGAAGCGCACGTAGGCGACGTCGTCGAGACCCTTGAGCCCCGCCATCACCAACTCGCCGATGACCTCGGAGGTCACCTCGGGCTCACCGGCGCTCTCGAGCTGCCGGGTGATGCCGCTCACCAGCCGCTCGATCCGCTCCGGCGCGACGCTGCGCTTGCGCAGGGCCACGTCGATGGAGCGCTGGAGCTTGTCCCGGTCGAAGGGCACGCGCTTGCCCGAGCGCTTGAGGACCACGACCTCGCGCAGCTGTACCCGCTCGAAGGTGGTGAAGCGGCCCGCGCAATCCGGACAGACCCGGCGGCGGCGGATCGCAGCGCCGTCCTCGGAGGGCCGCGAATCCTTCACCTGGGTCTCGGAGCCGCCGCAATAGGGACAGCGCATGGATGGGGTACCCGGACATGGAAACGGCCGCGGATCGATCCGCGGCCGTTTCCTAGACCACGCATGGCCGGCCCGGAAGGCCGGCCCCGCTCAAGCCTCAGCCGTAGATCGGGAACCGGTCCGTCAGCGCATGGACGCGGGTCTTGACGTCGGCCTCAACCGTGCTGTCACCCGCCTCGCCCTTGGCGACGAGACCGTCCAGCACCTCGACGATGAAGCCGCCGATCTGCTTGAACTCGGCGACGCCGAAGCCGCGCGACGTGCCGGCCGGGGTGCCCAGCCGGATGCCCGAGGTGATCGTCGGCTTCTGCGTGTCGAACGGCACGCCGTTCTTGTTGCAGGTGATGTCGGCCCGCGACAGCGCGGCTTCCGCTGCCTTGCCGGTCAGGCCCTTCCGCTGCAGATCGACCAGCATCAGGTGGTTGTCGGTGCCGCCCGAGGTGATGTCGTAGCCACCGGACATCAGCGTGTCGGCGAGCGCCTTGGCGTTCTCCACCACCTGACGGGCGTAGATCTTGAACTCGGGCTTCAGCGCCTCGCCGAAGGCCACCGCCTTGCCGGCAATGACGTGCATCAGCGGGCCGCCCTGAATGCCCGGGAAGATCGCCGAATTGAACTTCTTGGCGAGCGCCTCGTCGTTCGTCAGGATCATGCCGCCGCGCGGGCCGCGGAGCGTCTTATGGGTCGTCGTGGTGGCGACGTGGGCGTGCGGGAACGGCGACGGATGGACGCCGGCCGCCACGAGGCCCGCGAAGTGGGCCATGTCGACCATGAAGTAGGCGCCGACCGAATCCGCGATCTCGCGGAACTTGGCGAAATCCCAATGGCGCGGGTAGCCCGAGCCGCCGGCGATGATCACCTTCGGCTTATGCTCCTGCGCGAGCTGGGCGACCTGCTCCATGTCGATGCGCTGGTCGTCCCGGCGCACCGTGTAGGACACCGGCTTGAACCACTTGCCCGAGACGTTCGGCGGAGCGCCGTGGGTCAGGTGGCCGCCGGCCGCGAGGTCGAGGCCGAGGAACGTATCGCCGGGCTGCAGCAGAGCCAGGAACACGCCCTGGTTGGCCTGAGAGCCGGAATTCGGCTGCACGTTGGCGAAGCCGCAATCGAACAGGCGCTTGGCGCGCTCGATGGCGAGATCCTCGGCGATGTCGACGAACTGGCAGCCGCCATAGTAGCGCCGGCCCGGATAGCCCTCCGCGTACTTGTTGGTCAGCACGGAGCCTTGAGCTTCCAGCACGGCGCGGGAGACGATGTTCTCCGAGGCGATCAGCTCGATCTCATGCTGCTGACGACCGAGTTCCTTGGCCACCGCCTCGGCGATCTCGGGATCTGCATCCGTCAGGGGAGCCGCGAAGAAGCTATTGGAGAAGTGCTTGTCGGCGGCAGTACCGGCGCTCATGGTCAGCCTCTGTTCTGGTAGGGGCAATGCCCGGCCTTTCGTCGGCGTGCACGGGCGGGCGTTGAAGGTCCGATTTCTACACGGGCCGAACCCTCAGGCCAAGCACAGGCCTTTTTTCAGCCGGGATGAAAGAAATTGAAGGCGGCGCTCTTCAAAGCGCTAGGTTGGTCTCGATCAACACCGTCTCAGTCTCGAATGCGGCGGCATGCCACGCCCCGGCGGGGAAGTGGAACACGCTGCCGGCGGTGAACGGCTTGCGGCCCTGCTCGGTCTCCAGGATCCCGGAGCCCGAGACAACCTGTACGAACTGCTCGTGATCGTGGCTGTGGCGCGCGGCGGAGACGCCGGCCGGCACCACCACGCGCACGAGGCTCGCCCCTGCGCCCGGAATCGTGCGTTTGGCGACGCCGTTGGCCGCGACGCTCTCTGCCCGGTCGTCCCAGACGGTCAGGTGGTCGGTCATCACTGGGCTCCCCCGGCAGCCGGACAGGATCGGACCGGCACCGGCACCGGCACGAGATGCGACGCGGATCCGCCGAGGCAACGGCCGCGGGGGCTTCGTCCCTGCATCACCCGGTCCCGCCCTGGGGCGGGCGCCCGCGCTTGGCCTTCGCGGCCTGCGGCTCGTGTGACCTGCCAGCCTGCGCATCCCGGGGGCCGTCGGCCGTCGTCCCCGTCGAGGGCCAGAAGGTCTCGAACAGGTCCTGCATCGCCCGGATGTTGTTGCCCTGCACCTCGGCCCCGGTGCGCAGCATCTGCTGGAGCATGTCCGAGCCGCCCTCGCCGGGCTTCGCCCCCGGCGGCTTGGGCACCGGCTTGGGGGGCGGGGGCTCGGTGGGCATGAACGCTTTGGCCATCTCGGCCCAGGCCGGGCCGAACGGGAACGGCACGGGTGGCGGCGGCGCGCTCGCCCGCGCCTGGGCGGGCGCAGGCTGCGGCTGGTTCATCAGCACGTGGACGATGCTGGCCACCACGGCACCCGCCATCATCGGCAGCATCTGGCGGAGCACCTGCGCGCCCACGCCGCTCGTGGCCGAGGCCTGCTGCAGCACCCCCTGCAGCAGTTGGGCCGAACCGAACATCTGGCTCAGGGGATCGAGCCCCTGCCGCCCCGCGGGGCGCGCCGCATCGGGGAGGCCGAACATCCGGGTCAGGCCGCTCGGGTCCATGCCGACGCTGCGCTGGAGGCCGAGGGTCAGGGCCGGCATCAGCGCCTCGAAGGCGCGGGCCGTCTGTTCGTTCGTCAGGCCGAATTGCTGACCCAGGGCCTGGAACCCGGCTTCGCCCTGGGCCTGGAACATCTCGAGCGGGTTGAACATGACGCCTTGATCCTGGCCCGGTCGGACCAGCCGGGATGGAGCATCGTGACCCGTCGCGCGGGGAAATACCAGTTCCTACCCGCGGAACTTGTGCTCAGTGCGACTCGACCGTCGTGTTCAGCTTACCGGACCATGCTGGGCATGGCCCACCGGCAGGGGCGCGACCCGGTGGGGCACCTCCGACGCGCCCGTGGCCGGCAGCAGGTTCGGCCCGGCGCCCTCCAGCCGGTCGACGGTGCGACGCGCGAGCAGAAATCCCAGCACCCCGAAGACCAGCGAGCCGAGCCCCATGCCGGCCACGACTCCCCGGGGGCCGTAGAGTGCGGCACCGAGCAGGCCGGGCGGGATCGTGCCCAGCGTCGCCCGCCCCCAGTTCAGCAGCGTGGAGCGTAAGGGGAAGCCAAGATTGTTGAAGGCGGCGTTGCCCAGGAACAGGAGCCCGTTGAAGAACCAGATCGCGCCGCCGACCTGGCAGAAGAAGCCGAACAGATCGGCCGCGACCCCGTGCAGGCCGAACAGGGCGGCGATCGGGCCGCGGGCGAGCGCCAGGGCGAGCCAGACCGTGCTCACGTAGGCGAGCGTCACCCCGGCGGCGGCCCGCAGGACGCCGCGCATCCGGTCGAACCGGCCCGCGCCCCAGTTCTGCGCGAGGATCGGCCCGATCGCCCCCGACAGGGCGAACAGGCCGCAGAAGGCCACCGGCGTCAGGCGGTCGATCACCGAGGCGGCCGCGACTGCCTCGGCGCCGTAACCGGCATAGAGACGCGCCAGGAACGCGCTCGCCGCCGAGGGCGCGAGGTTGGTGAGGATGGCGGGGCCCGCGACGATCGCCAGGGTAACCGTGTCGCCCCGGAGGTCGGCGCCGCGGGGCCAACTCAGGAGGCCATGTCGGGCGACGCCGCGCAGACCCACCGCCACGAAGGTCACCCGCGCCACGCAGACCGTGATCGCCGCGCCCTCCAGGCCGAGGCCGGCGGCGAAGATCAGCACCGGGTCGAGGAGCGCCGTGATCACGGCGCCGGCGAGCGTCACCAGCATCGCCTGCCCAGCCGCGCCGACCGCCCGGAGCAGGCCTGTGAACAACATGCCGGCGGCCAGCAGGGGGTTCGACACCAGGGTGATGTGCAGGAACAGCGTGGCCACCCGCAGGGCCTCGCCGCGTGCGCCGATCAGGGTCAGAAGCGGCTCGGCGTAGAGCGCGATCAGCCCCGCGATCAGGGCGGAGACGAGGGTTCCGAGCGTCAGCGCCGAGGTCGAGAGGCGGCGGGCCGAGGCTAGATCGTGCGCACCCACGGCCCTCCCCACCAGGGCGCCCGCGGCGATCATCAGGCCGATATTCACCGCGGTGGCGGAGAACTGCACGATGCCGGCGAATCCGACCGCCGCGGTGAGGTTCGGGTCGCCCAGCGTCGAGACGTAGAGCAGCGACAGCAGGTCGACGGCGAAGATCGCCAGCAGACCCACCGAGCCGGTGGCGCCCATCACCACGACGTGCCGGAGGATCGAGCCCGTGACGAAGCGGCCGGACTCCGGTGGGGGCAGGCCGTCAGACATCGTGCGCGTCAGGCATCGGGACGATCACGCATCCCGGATGCCGCCTTCCGTCTCCAGCTCCGCCTCCGGATCGCCCTCGGCGGCGTCTACCTCCTGCGGGGCCAGCGCCGGCCTCTCGAGCACGCGCTCGGCCGCCTCGCGCCGGTCGCTGCCCACGAGGTCGCGGGTCTCGGTGCTGAGCGCCCGGGCGGGCCGGACGGGTAAGGTCAGCGGCTCGGGCTTCAGGCCCGCCGCGGCCCCGCGCATCCAGCTGGAGCCGTCCGGCAGGGCGCCCGCCTGCTGCAGGACGAGGCGGGCGATGTCGCGCTTGCGCACGTCGTCGGTCCGGGCGGCCGCGGCCTCCGGCGACAGGCCGAGCGCCTCCAGCGCGGCGCGCCCGAAGGTGAGGGCCGATTCCGCGGTCTCGCGGATCTGGTAGTCGACGTCCCGGTTCATCAGCTCGACCGCGTGCAGGCGGTCGTAGGCCCGCACGAAGGTGCGTACCTCGGAGAACTCCTCGTGCACGATGTCGACGATCTTGAGGGCGCCCTCCCGGTCGTCGACGCAGATGCAGACCAGCTCGACCCGCCCGATGCCCGCGGCGCGCAGCACGTCGAGCCGGGTGCCGTCGCCATAATAGATGCGGAAGCCGAAGCGCGAGGCTGCGCGCAGCTGCTCCACGTCCTTGTCGATGACGGTGGCGTTGATGCCCTCGGCGAGCAGCACCTGCGTCAGAAGCTGCCCGAACCGCCCGAAGCCGATCACCAGGACGCGGGCGTCGCCGCTCTCGGCGAGTTCGGTCGACGGCTCCTCGATGTCGTGCGTGGTCCGCGCGTTGCGCCGCTCGATCAGCTTGTCGAGCCCCTTGGCGGCGATCGGCCCGATCAGCATGGTCAGCGCCGCGAGCGCCACTGCGAAGCGCGTCGCCGTCGCGCCGGTGAGGCCGAGATCCGCAGCTTGCGGCAGCAGTACGAAGGCGAATTCGCCGGCCGGCGCCAGGACGGCCGCGCCGCGCAGCGCCCCGAGCGTGTCCGAGCCGAACAGCCGGAACAGGCCCGCCACCAGGGCGACCTTCACCAAAATGGCGGCGAGCGTCGCCCCGAACAAAGCCGGCCAGACCTCGCGCACGAGATTGCCGTCGATCGACATGCCGACGCTCATGAAGAACAGACCGAGCAGCATGCCGCGGAACGGCTCGATATCGGCCTCCAGCTGATGGCGGAAATTCGACTCGGCGAGCAGGATCCCGGCGAGGAACGCACCCATCGCCATCGAGAGGCCGACCTGTTCCATCAGCAGGGCGGTGCCGAGCACCACCAGCAGGGCGGCGGCCGTCATCACCTCGCGGGCGCCGCTGGCCGCGAGCAGCCGGAAGAACGGGTTCAGGCCGTAGCGGCCGACCAGCACCACCGTCAGGATCGCGGCGACCGCCTTGCCGGTGGAGAGCGCGGCATCCCCCAGCCAGGCCGGGTCGGTCGCCCCACCCGCCGAGGCCAGCAGCGGCATCAGCGCCAGGATGCCCACCACCGAGAGGTCCTGGAACAGCAGCACCGCGAAGGCGCGGGCGCCGTAGGCGCTGTTCAGGTCGCCCCGCTCCTCCAGGAGTTGCAGCGCCACCGCGGTCGCCGACAGGGCCAGCGCGAGGCCGATCACCGCAGCCGCCCCGAAATTCAGGCCCGCCAGCAGGCCGGCCCCGCCCAGCACCAGGGCGCAGACGACCAGCTGCGCGGCGCCCAGGCCGAAGATGTCGCGCCGCATCGAGACGAGTTGCGACAGGTGCAGTTCCAGCCCGACGATGAACAGGAGGAGCACCACGCCGATCTCGGCGACGCTCGCGGCGGTCTCGGGCTCGGCGATCAGCGACAGCCCTGAGGGCCCGATCAGCACGCCGGCCACGAGGTAGCCGAGCACGGCGCTCTGGCCGATCAGCCGGAAGATCGGCACGCCGATCACCGCCGCCGACAGGAAGGTCAGGACCGGAGGCAGGAAGCTCGCATGTTCGACGGGGCTCGCCATGAAGATCGTCCCGGCGGTTCTTCTACGGTTCGCGCGTGAGCCCTCCGATTAGCGCGGCCGGCGCCGGGATGCGAGCCGCAAGCGCGTGCCGTTCGGCACCGGAGGGAATCGTGCGCGCCGGATCAGCGCAGCAGACGCGGCCGGGCCGGGCGCGAGCCGTCGATGAATTCGAGGCCCCCGGCCGCGCTCAGCATGTGCAGGCGCGAACCCGGCCAGGCCGCTCCAGGCCCGAGCCGGGTCTCAACCCGCTGGGCGTAGCCGTCCTCGTCGAGGCGCAGAATCCGGGCGAGGCCGAGCGCCGCGCCGTAGCCGTTGCGGCAATCCTGCACCGGCCGGATCAGCGCGCCGCCCCGCGCCACGACCGGCCCGGCGGCCCGGGCCGAGCCGACATCGATCAACACCGGGTTGCGCCGGTGCGGCGTCCAGGGGCCGCGGAAATGCGGCGCGTGCCAGAGGTGCAGCGTGTCGGAATAGCTGCCTCCGCCGGCCCGGACGGTGGCGAACAGCCACCAGCGTCCCCCGTGGTGCAGCAGGGTCGCGTCGCTGGCCACGACCCCGTCGACCAGCACCGCCTCGTGGACCCAGCCCCGCGGGAAAGCGGTGGCCCGGTAGAGGTCGATCGTCCCGGAGGCGTGGGATTCCGGGATCATCCAGACCTGCCCATCCGCTTCGAAGACGAACGGGTAGGAGAGGTGTGTTTCGAGTTCGAGCACCGGCTCCGGGCGGCCCCGCGGGCCGTCCGCTTCGAAATCGACTGCCGAGATCACGCCCTTGCCCCGGCGGTAGTCGAACTCCTCGACGAACAGGGTCACGGCCCCGTTCCGGGCGATGGCGAAGGGGTCGGCGTAGAAGCGGCGCCCGTCGTCCGGCAGGTCGTTCCAGCCGCCCTCCGGGTGGCGGCGCAGGTCGATCAGGTCGGGACCGACGACCTGCCGCCAGCCCACCCGCCATTGCGGACCCTGGAAGCAGAGGGCGTAGAGCCGCCGGGCGATCTGCCGGGCGAGCCCCCCGGCGGCGCGCCGCCCGGCCCCGAACCCGTCGAGGTCGAAGGCCCTACCGGGCTGCAGCGGCGCCTCGGCGCCGTCGGGAAGCGTCGGCGATCCGGCCCCGTCGAGGGCGGCGGCGATCAGCGTGATCGTCCGCGCGAGGTAATCCTCGAAGGCGGCGAGCATCACGGTGTGGGATTCCGCCCCGAGGCGGCCGACCGCCACTGGGGCGCCGTTCGGCCCGCGCAGGGCCGCCACCGGCGCCCGGCGGGCGAACAGGGCGGCGAGCAGGCCTGCCTCCCCGGGCAGGCCGTCGAAATCGAGCCGCCAGACCGGCGCGGTGGTCGAGGAGTCGGTCGGGTCGGCGGGGGCGCCCGAGAGGTCGAGAACAATGTCGTCCCCAGTCTTCACAGTCCCGTCCGGCCCGGCCTCGTAGGGCGCGAGGGCGACCGGCTCGGCCGCGGTGGCGAGGCCGGGTCGGGGCAGCCCGTGAATCGCCGCCTCCAGGCGGAACAGCAATTCGGCATTCGCCGGCAGGCCACTGCCCTGCGTGACCCAGGCGATCCGGACGCGCCGGTCCGGATGCTGCCCGAGCTGGTCGAGGAGGCGGATATGCCAGCCGCGCAGGGACCGGCGGTCGAGGCGTACGGTGACGGACCGCGCGGCGGCGCCTGAACGCGGCGGCTGAAGGACGGGACAGGCCGGAGCCCGGATGCCGGCCATCGGTCGGTCCGAGCCGCCGATCACACGCTCCATCAGCCGAGCGGCCTTGCGCTCGGCCTATCGTATTGCGTCACGACGCGCACGGTGAAGGGCCCTGGAAAACGCCCTCAGACGGCCGCCAATACGGTCGATGCGGGCTCGGAAACTGTTGCTTGGCGGCACGATCCAGCAAGATCGATCGGTTGTCCACCACAGCAGGCCGGTCATGCCGGGCGATTCCTGCCAGCGTCATCAAAAATTGATACGTTTCATCCGGCATCGTAAATCTCTGCTGCGCGGCCGAGATACCATGTCACGCGGTTGATCCGGGCCGCTCGGGAACTCCCCGTTCGGCTGCGCCGTTCGCCGAGTCAGAGGTTTTGGAGACAGGACATGACGTGCAAGACGCTGACGCTTACGGCAATGCTCCTCGTCGCCCTGCCGGGTACGGCCTTCGCGTTCGGTGGCGGCGGCGGCGGTGACAGCGGTAGCGGGCTCTCGCCCTACGCGGCGCTCAGCGGCAACGACCGCTCGGCGGGCGTGAACAACGGCAATTATCGCGACCCGGCGCTCGATCCCTACATCCGGACTTATGATCCGGAGGCTGCCGCCCGCTACGCCGCACCGCCGGCTGCCCAGCCGCGGCTGCGCATGCGGCCGTATTACGGCTATCCCTACTGAGACGTCCCGCTTGAGCCGGCCTCCTTACGGGGCCGGCCGTCATCAGAAGCATCCGGACCCTTCGCTGTCCGGATGCGCGTGAGCGTCCAAGCGCCGCCCGAAGGTTTGCAGCCGGTGCCGCGCACGAAGCGGCTGCGCCTAGGCCCGACGATGGACGCCAGGAAGTTGCGGCAGATCAGGTCGTCGGCCACGTAGGGTAGGCCAGTCGGATTGACGGTGCCGTGCAGGCTCGTCTCGGGGTTGTCCCACTTCATGGGACGTCCATTGCCCTGCGGATCCAGCGCGACCGTCAGGGCTGCCCGGGCCCGGCGCCAATCCTCCTCGGCGAGATCGTTGCCGAAGCTCAGGGGCCGCTTCTCGATGCTGCCGGTGACAGTGGGCTCCGCGACCACGCGCGGCGCCTCGTCTTCTCCACGGAAGACCAGCAGCGGCTGGCTGCAGCCGCCCAGGACCAGCATCATCGCCAGCGGCAGTGTGGTCGCACCGAAGCGTGACCGCAGCCGTGGCCCTTTACACGCGCATCGTCGCATTACACCTGACTCACGACGGGCTTTCCGCTCGACCGAACATGCCGATGTCGGTGCCCCCTCAGGCCCCTGGACGCGGCAAGCAGGAGTCTTGGCGTGGATCAGTTAAGGACCGATGACCCGCGAGGGGCGGACTTCACCCAAAGCGACGACCCGGTCGCCCTGTTCTCCGTCTGGATGAAGGAGGCGGAGGCTGCCGAGCCTGAGGATCCGAACGCGATGGCGCTTGCCACTGCCGGCTCAGACGGGCTGCCCGATGTCCGCGTGGTGCTCCTGAAGGGCTTCGATGCGCGCGGCTTCGTGTTCTACACCAATGCCCAGTCCGCCAAGGGCGAGGAGCTGGCGCAGAATCCGCAGGCGGCCCTGGTGCTGCACTGGAAGAGCCTGCGCCGGCAGGTGCGCGCACGCGGCCAAGTCTCACCGGTGAGCCCGGAGGAGGCGGATGCGTATTTCGCGAGCCGTCACCCGGAGAGCCGCCTCGGCGCGATCGCCAGCCAGCAATCCCGCCCGCTCGCCGACCGCGCCACGCTGATGGGCACGGTGGCGGAACTGGCCGCGCGCTACGGCGACGGACCGATCCCCCGGCCCGCGCATTGGACCGGCTTCCGCATCGCGCCGACGAGCATCGAGTTCTGGCAGAACGGCGATTTCCGCCTGCACGACCGGGTTCGCTTCACCCGGACCGGCGACGGCTGGAACCGGGCGCGGCTCTATCCCTAAGGCTGTCGTCCCGAAACGAAGAGAGCCCCGGCCAAACCGGGGCTCTCGCGTGCGCGGTGCGACGAGGCTCAGGCCTCCTCGCCGTCCTTCTTCTCGTCCTCGGCACCTTCGGCCTCGGCCTCAGCTTCGGCCTTCTCCTCAGCGGCCTCGGCCGACTGTGCCTCGGCGATGGCGGCCTCTTCGGCCTCCACCTCGGCGCCGAGCACGGTCGGCGGCACGATGTTGGCGACCGGGTCGGTCTGCTCGCCGGTGTAGGTGCCGGCCGGGATCTTGATGTCGGAGACGTGGATCACGTCGCCGATCTGCCGGCCGGTCAGGTCGACCTCGATCGCGTCGGGGATCTGGTCGGGGGCGACGTCGAGGGCCAGCGTGTGGGACACGATGTTGAGGGTGCCGCCGCCCTGCTTGATGCCGGGGGCCTCGTCCTCGTTGATGAAGTGCACCGGCACCTCAACCGTGACAGTCTGGCCCGAGACGACGCGCAGGAAATCGACGTGCAGCGGGACGCCGCTCACCGGGTCGAGCTGGAAGTCGCGCGGGATCGCGCGGATCTTCTTGCCACCGGCGTTGATCTCGAACAGCGTGGTCTTGAAGCCGCCAGCGTAGATCAGGGTGCGGGCGCGGACGAGGTCGACCGCGATGGATTCCGGCGGCTGGCCGCCCCCGTAGATGACGGCGGGAACTTGGCCTTGGCGACGAACGGCCCGGGCGGCCCCCTTGCCGACCCGGTCGCGTGCCACGGCCTCAAGCGTCTTTACTGCGCTCATGGCGTGATCCTTCAGATGATAATGGGATCCGGAAAACGAAAAAGCCGCCCGACGCGGACGGCTGTGACCTTCCCGGCGCGCCCCTGCCTCCAAGGGTGTCGGAGGGCGCGCGGTGCGCATACACGGATGAGGTGGAATTGGCAATGTTCGGGTGGGGCTCCTACGCGGCCGCGAGGCCTCGCCGAAGGATGATGCCGATTGCCTCCTCGCGGCTCGGCCGCTCCGGTCTCGACAAACGCCACGCATCGATCGCGCCGAGCACATCCCCGGGGATCGTTGACGCATCGTCTGGCTGGGGCGCGGACGCTGCCACACCGAACTTGCGCAGGGCGAAGGGCGAGTCGCTATCCGGCATCAGATGCAGGGTGACGGAGACTTGATCGCCACTCGCAAGGCGATCGACGGTGTCGTGCGCGTCTCGCAAGTCCAGGCCGAAGGCCATTAGCGCTCGCACGAGGCTGACGGGTTGCTCGATCGGGCTCGACGCCTGGAGCAGGAGTTCAACGGGGATACCGGAAGGGCGGTGGTCGGCGCCCTCGTTTCGGTCCCGCCCCCGTCGTTCGAGTGCCTCCTTCAATGACGATCGCATCGACTTCAGCCTCTCTCAAGATCGCCGCACCGATCGCGTTGAGCCGAACCCGCCCGAGGGCGCCCGTGTGCAGCCCCTGGATATGGGCACGACGAAAATACAATGTTTGGCCGATCCGCTCCAGTTCGCCCACCGCCTGCTGCCGCCCGACAGGAGTCTCAATCTCGATCAGGACCGTATTTCCACGGCCGTAATCGAGAATCGTGACCGCAACGGATCCGGCCAGCCACACAAGCGACCCTCATCGACTCGCATGTAAGCAGGATGAGATGGCAAGCGACCTACGGCAACCCCGCCAGCGCCCGCCGCGCCCGGCGCTTCTGCAGCCACAGGGTCAGGCCGAGCGCCGTGCCGATCACCAGGGCCGAGACCGTGGTGGTCACCGTGCCGAGCGCGTAGATCTCGGGCGTTGTCACGGTGGTGGTCAGTCCCTGCAACTCCAAAGGCAGCGTGTTGCGGCCGCCGATCGCCTGGCTGGTGCGGGCGAGCTCGTCGAACGACAGGGTGAAGCCGAACAGTGCGACGCCAACCAACGCGGGCGCAAGAATCGGCACCACCACGTGGCGGAGCGTCTGCGGGCCGCTGGCGCCGAGGTCGCGGGCGGCCTCCTCGTAGGCCGGGTCGAACCGGTTGAACACCGCGAACATGATCAGCAGGCCGAAGGGCAGCGTCCAGGTGAGGTGCGCGCCGAGCGCCGAGCTGTAGAGGCCCATCAGGGTGCCGTGGTCCTGCAGGAATCCCCAGCCCGTCGCGGCGGCGAGCGCCTTGATGGCGTCGTCGAGGAGCCGGAATTCCAGCCCGATCCCCAGCGAGACCACGATCGAGGGCACGATCAGGCTCGACACAGCCAGGGCGAAGACGAGGCCGGCGCCGCGAAAGCCCTTGCGGAAGGCGAGGCCGGCAAAGAACGCGATCGTCACGGTGAGCGCCATCACCACGAGGCCGAGCGCCAGGGAGCGCCGGAGCGCTGCCCAGATGTCGACGACGCCGACGCCCGCCCACAGCTTGGCGAACCAGTGAGTCGAGATGCCGTTCATCGGGAAGGTCAAGCCGCCGGACGGGCCCTGGAAGCTCAGCGCCAGGATCGTCAGCGTCGGCCCGTAGAGGAACAGGACGTAGAGGGCGAAGAGTCCAGCAAGCCCGTAGAAGGCAAGGCCGCGGGGCTGCTCCATCGCTACAGCTCCCGCCGGAGGTCGATCATCCGGGTCAGCCCCAGGATCATCAGCAGCACCGCGGCGAGCAGCACCATGGCGTTGGCGGCGGCGGCCGGGAATTGCAGATAGGCCATCTGCACCTGGATCACCTTGCCGACGCTGGCGATTTGCTGGCCACCCATGACGCCCACGGTGACGAAGTCGCCCATCACCAGGGTCGTCACGAAGATCGTCCCGATCGCGATGCCGGGCTTGGCGAGCGGCAGGATCACGTTCCAGAGGATCTGTGCGCCGGACGCACCGCCGTCGCGCGCCGCCTCGATCAGCCGCCGGTCGATGCGGGCGAGGCTGTTGAAGATCGGCACGATCATGAACACCGTGTCGAGGTGCACGAAGGCCAGCACCACCGCGAAGTCGGAGTAGAGCAGGCCCTCGATCGGCTCGCGGATCAGCCCGAGGGTGCGGAGCGTGTCGTTGATGAGGCCGTTGCGGCCGAGCAGCGGGATCCATGAGATCATGCGGATCACGTTCGAGGTCCAGAACGGGATCGTGCAGAGCAGGAACAGGCCCATCCGCACCGTGCCGGAGCGGATGTGGAAGGTGAGGAAGTACGCGATGGCGAAGCCCAGCGGCAGGGTGATGGCCAGCGTCAGCACGACGAACTTCACCGTCGAGAGGTAAGTCCGCACAGTGGTGCAGAGGTCGGCCGACAGGCAGCCGTCGAACACGTCGACGTAGTTCTGCAGGGTCAGCGCCGGGATGATCTCGTACTCGTTGTACTCCCAGAGCGAGACGATCCCGGTGAGCACCAGCGGCACCACGAGGAAGACCAAGAAGACGAGGGCCAGCGGCGCGGCTTGAAGATAGGCGAGGGCGCGGCGCGGGCGGGGCGCTGTCGCGGCGGGCGCTGCGGCCACCGTGGCAGGGGCAGGCAGAGCGAGATCGGTCATCGGGTTCGCCCTGCGCGCGCCGACGCATCCCTCCCCCCTCTGCGGGGGAGGGTGGCCCTCGCGTCAGCGAGGGTCGGGAGAGGGGCGGCGCGACGGTTCGGGATGTGAAGCCCGTCGCCCCCTTCTCGGATGCGGCGCTCCCCTCTCCCGACCCGCTTCGCGGGCCACCCTCCCCCGCAAAGGGGGGAGGGGGAACTGGCGCGCACCGCCCTCACGCTGCGATGAACTCGTTCCACTTGCGCACCATGTAAGTGTTCTCGTCCATCACCGCGTTCCAGCAGGCGACCGCGCCCATCCGCGCGTCGAAGGAACCGCCGTCGCGGGTGGCGCCGGCCTTCTCGATCAGCGTGCCGTCAGGGCCGAGGATGTCCTTCTCGGCGGGCTTGCCCTCCATCCAGAAGGCCCACTCGTAGGGCTGCATGTTCGCCTGGGCGGTCTCCAGCACCGCGGAATAGTAGCCCTGCCGGTTGAGGTAGGCCCCGGCCCAGCCGGACAGGAACCAGTTGATGAAGTCGTAGGCCGCGTCGAGCTTCTTGCCACTCAACGTTTTGGGGATACCGAAGCCCGAGGCCCAGGCCCGGTAGCCCTCCTTCAGCGGCTGGTAGGTGCAGGGTACGCCCTGCGCGCGGACCTTGGTGACGGCGGGCGACCACATCGACTGGATCACCGTCTCGCCCGAGGCCATCAGGTTCACGGATTCGTTGAAGTCCTGCCAGAAGGCCCGGAACTGACCGGCGCGCTTGGCCTCGATCAGCACCTTGATGGTGCGGTCGATCTCGGGCTTCGTCATGTTGCCCTTGTCGCCGTAGGTGTAGTCGCCGGTCGCCTCCACCACCATGGCGGCGTCCATAATGCCGATCGACGGGATGTTGAGGATCGAGGCCTTGCCCTTGAAGGCCGGGTTCAGGAGCTCCTTCCAGCTCGTGACGGGCACCTTGATCAGGTCCGGCCGGATGCCCAGCGTGTCGGCGTTGTAAACGGTGGGGATCAGCGAGATCCACTGGGTCTGTTCGCCGGCAAACTTTTTGGAATCCAGACCTTCCAGGTAGAAGACCTTGCGAGGCGCCGTGCCCTGGTCGCCGATCCGCTTGCCGGCCACTTCCCCCTTGGTGAAAACGGAAGAAATTTTGTCTGCGAGCTTGATCCGCTTGGCGTCCATGCCCTGCAGGTTGCCCGAGGGCAGGATCTTCTTGAGGCTGAAATACTCGGTGTCGATCAGGTCGAAGGAGTTCGGCTGGGTGACGGCGCGCTTGGTCACCTCGTCGGTGACCACCGGTATGTACTCGAGGGTAATGCCGAGATCCTCCTTCACCTTCTTGGCGATGTCGGCGGACTGGTTCACCGCAGTGCCGAGGTAGCGCAGGGTCACGGGCTCGGCGGCGTGGACCGCCGGGAAACCGGTCACCGGCGTGGCGGCCAGCGCGGCGGCACCTTTCAGGAGCGTGCGCCGGCTCGGCTTCGAGGGCAGGTCCATGGTCGTCTCCGTACCTGTTACGCGTCGAGGCGGTGGGCGGCGGCTGCTTCCCAGCCGACTGGGATCGTGTCGCCGAGGCGGAGCGGCCGGGCCGCGAAATCCGCGTCGCTGAGGATTGCGGTCAGCGCGGCCGGGCTCTCGGGCGCGCGTTCCAGCCCCTCGGCGTCGAGGCCGACATGGACGCTGGTGCCCTGATACTCGACCGCCACCACCCGGGCCGGCAGCGCGGCGTGGCCGGCCTCGGCGCCGAGTCGCATCCGGTCGGCCCGCACGGCGACGAGCCCGTCGGGCAGCCGGATCACGTTGTGGCCGCCGATGAACCGGGCCACGAAGGCGGTGGCCGGCCGCTCGAAGACGGTGCGCGGGTCGGCGGCCTGCTCGATCCGGCCGGCATTCATCACCACCACGAGGTCGGAGAGCGCCATCGCCTCCTCCTGGCTGTGGGTGACGTGGATGAAGGTAAGGCCGAGCTCGGTCTGGATCCGCTTCAGCTCGACCCGCATCCGCACCCGCAGGAACGGGTCGAGGGCCGAGAGCGGCTCGTCGAGCAGCAGCACCTTCGGGCCGGTGACGAGGGCGCGAGCGAGCGCCACGCGCTGCTGCTGGCCCCCGGAGAGCTGGGCCGGCAGGCGCCCGGCGAGGTGGCTCATCTGCACGAGGTCGAGCATCGCCATCGCCCTGGCGCGGCGCTCCGCCCTGCCGACCCCACGCATCTTGAGGCTGAAGGCGACATTGTCGCGCGCGTCGAGATGCGGGAACAGCGCGTAACTCTGGAACATCATGGCGGTGCCGCGCTCGGCCGGGGCCGCATCGCCCACCGCCTTCGGGCCGATCACCACGTCGCCGGCGCTCGCGCGTTCGTGCCCGCCGATCATCCGCAACGTCGTGGTCTTGCCGCAGCCCGAGGGGCCGAGCAGGCAGCAATAGGCGCCGGACGGCACCTTCAGGTCGATGCCGTCGACCGCAATCGCCGCGCCGTAGCGCTTGGTCAGGCCGATCAGCTCGACATTCATGCAAGGCTCCCCCGGAGATCACGCAAGCGACGGGCCAGCGCGGCCGTCAGGCGTCCCGCCGCTCGGCCGGATCGACCGCCCGGTCGAGCACCCGCCCACGGCCCGGCGCGGACAGGACCTTTCCGTCCTCGGCGATGACCTGCCCGCCCGCGAGGGTCATCACCGGCCAGCCGGTGACCTCGAACCCCTCCCAGGGCGTGTAGTCCGAGCCGTGGTGCAGGTTAGCCTGGCGGATGGTCTCGCGCCGGTTCGGATCCCAGAGGGTGAGATCGGCATCGAAGCCTGG
Organism: Methylobacterium sp. GC_Met_3; assembly: GCF_026540775.1. Taxonomy (NCBI): domain Bacteria; kingdom Pseudomonadati; phylum Pseudomonadota; class Alphaproteobacteria; order Hyphomicrobiales; family Methylobacteriaceae; genus Methylobacterium; species Methylobacterium sp. GC_Met_3. The sequence continues at coordinate 85,255 of NZ_JALNUL010000013.1, read as the reverse complement.
GGCGATCGAGCCTTTGCGCGGGTAGAGGCCGTACAGCTTGGCGTGGTTCGTGGCGGTCAGCGCGGCGAACTGGTTGAGGCTGATCCGCCCCTTCGACACGCCCTCCGAGAAGAACACCGGCAGCCGCGTCTCGATGCCGGGGATGCCGTTCGGGATCCAGCGGAAGGAGGTCTTTCCGCGCGGGTTCAGCTTGCCCTGCGGGTCGTCGTAGCGGAACGGACAATGGTCGGAGGAGACCACGTCGAAGATCCCGCGCCGGATCCCCGACCACACCGCCTCCTGGCTCTCGACGTCCCGCGTCGGCGGCGAGCAGACGTATTTCGACCCCGCCATGGGATCGTCCTGGCCGAGCCCCTTCATGTCCTCGGCCGTCAGCGTCAGGTATTGCGGGCAGGTCTCGGCCCGGATCTTCAGGCCCCGCGCTTGCGCCCAGGCGATCTGCTCGGTGGCTTCGCGGCCCGAGACGTGGACGATAACGATCGGCAGGTCGATCAGCTCGGCATGGCTGATCGCCCGGTGGGCCGCCTCCCGCTCGACCACCTCCGGGCGGGACAGGGCGTGGCCGTAAGGCCTGGTCTCGCCCGCTCGCTCCAGCCGCTCGCTGAGATAGCGGATCGCGTCGTAGCCCTCGGCGTGGACCATCACCCGGGCGCCCTGCCGCCGCGCGACGTGGAACACGTCCAGCAACTGGCGGTCGTTCAGCACGAGATCGTCGTAGGTCATGAAGACCTTGAACGAGGTGTAGCCGTCGGCCACCAGTGCCGGCAGCTCCTGGCCCAGCACGGCCTCGCTCGGGTCCGAGATGATCATGTGGATCGCCACGTCCACGTGGCACTGGCCCTCGGCTTTGGCACGATAGGCATCGACCGCGCCCCGCAGCGAGGCGCCCCGGGGCTGGAGCGCGAACGGCATCACGCAGGTGTTGCCGCCGGCCGCCGCCGCCCGGGTGGCGCTGGCGAAGTCGTCGGCCATGACGATGCCGGGGCCGGAATCCTGGGCGATGTGGACGTGGCTGTCGATGCCGCCCGGCAGGACCAGCAGGCCGGAGGCGTCGATCACCCGGGCGGCGTCGGCGATGGCCTCGGCCACCGCGACAATCCGGCCGCCGCGCACGCCGATATCCGCCCGCACCGTATCGCTCGCCGTGACGACGGTGCCGCCGCGGATCGCCAGATCGAATTCGGGCATGCGGTTCCTCCTCTGCGCCGAGGGGCCGATGCACGGTCCGCGCCGATTCGGGCGACCGCCATCACGGCGGCAGGAGGTCACAGCCGATCGTCGGGGTCCAGCGACTTCCGGTCATGGGTTTCCAAGGGCTCAGCCCTTTGGCGGGGGATCGGGGCGGAGCCCCGATGGCGGGCTTCGCCCGAGCCCATCAGGGCGCTGCCCTGAACCCGCGACAGGTCCCGACCTTTCGAATCCTGGATTTTGGCGCGTAGAACCGAGGGCGCCGTCGCGTGGAACTGCGCCCACACCCGCCGCAGGTGCCGGGCCGAGGCGAAGCCCGCACGCTCGGCCACTTGTTCGAGGCCGAGGTCGGTCTGCGCGATCAGATCCCGGGCGCGTGCGATCCTGGCGCGGTTGACCGCCTCCGTCACGGTCATCCCGGCATGGTGCCGGAACAGCCGCGCGAGATTGCGCGGGCTCGCCCCGGCCAGCTTGCCCAGCGTGACGGGCGACCAGTCCCGGGCCGGCTCGGCCGCGATCGCGTCCTGCGCCCGGTGGACCACCGGATGCAGGTGGCTGCGGCCTTCGAGCCAGGGGGAGAGCTGCGGATCGTCCGGGCCGCGGCGCATGTACACGACCAGGGTGCGCGCCACCACGACGGCTGTCGCCGGACCGGCCCACTCCGCCACGAGGTGCAGCATCAGGTCGATGCCGGCGGTGACGCCGGCGCTGCTGAACCGGTCGCGGTCCTGCACGAACAGCCGGTTCTCCAGCACATTCGCCCGGGGTGCCGCTGCCCGGAGGCGAGCGCAGCTGCCGTGATGGGTGGTGCAGGCGTAGCCGTCGAGCAGGCCGGCCCGGGCCGCCAGCAGCGCGCCCTCGCAGACCGTCACGACCGTGTGGCCCGGCCGGATCGCGGCGCGCAGCCACGCCACGAGCTCGGCCTCCGCGGCTTCATCCGCGGCGTGATCTCGCGCCGGGCCGAGCGGGTGCTCGGTCGCGCCGGGCAGAAGCACCACCGTCCCTGGCGCAATCTCCGGCGGCAGCGGGCCGGCCCCGCGGAGATCGAGCCCGATCGAGCTGCGGATCGATCCCTGCGGCGCCGCGTAGCGCAGGTCGAACGCGATCCGGTCCTGCACTGCCCCGGCGATCCGCAGCACTTCCACCGGGCCGGCCAGATCGAGCAGCAGCGCGCGGGGCGGCAGCACCACCAGGACCGGAATGCGGCGCCCCGACCCGGTCATGCGGCGGCGGGCAGCGCCCGGCCGGCCAGCGCCTCCTCCACCGTGGCGATGCGGGCGAAGCGCTCGGTAAGCACCAGCTCGGTGCGGGTTTTGATGTCATCGGCCTCGAAGCGGCGGCCGTCCGGATGGGTCATGGCGAAGGTCAGCGTCGCCTCCGTGACGAAATCCACCTGCCAGCCGCTGTCGGAGGCGTGGCGGGTGGTGGTCTCGCAGCACTGCTCGGTCCGAATCCCCGACACGATCAGGCGGCGGATCCCGTGTTGCGTCAGCCAGCCCGCCAAGCCGGTATCGACCAGGGCGCTGTGCCGGCGCTTGTGGAAGATAGCCGACGGCGCAATCACGATGGGATCGAGGGTGCGGACATGGCCCGATTCCAGCGAGAATGGGCCGGTCTCGGCGAGGTGGAACACCTGCAGCACCGGGATGCCGCGCGCTACGGCGCCGTCGATGAGCGCCTGCAGGCGCTCGGTAAAGCGCCGGATGCCGGCGTCAATCCAGAACGGCCTGTGCCGGAAGGATTCCTGGACATCGATGACCAGCAGCGCAACATCGGACATTTCGTGCCTCCCGAGGGGTGAATGCCGCGTGAGCATCCGTCTCCCGGGTTCGGCGCGAAAGCAACCGTGCCGCCAACGAGCGGACATTTCCGGCCATCCTACGCAACCGCCCGGAGCACGCGCATGACGGCACACCCCGAAAGACTCTTCGTCCTGACCGGTGCCGGCGTCTCGGCCGAGAGTGGGCTCGGTACGTTCCGGGACCGCGGCGGGATCTGGGCACGGTTCGATCCCGTGAAGCTCGCCACCCCGGAGGCCTATGCGGCCGATCCCGACACGGTGCTCGACTTCTACGACCATCGCCGCCGGGGCGTGATCGCGGCCGAGCCCAACGCCGCGCACCTTGCCCTGGCACAGGCCGAGGCGCGCCTCTCTGCGCGGGGCGGGCGGCTGTTCCTGTGCACGCAGAACGTCGACGACCTGCACGAGCGGGCGGGCTCCCGGGCGGTCACCCACATGCACGGCGAGTTGCTCAAGGCCCGCTGCTGCGCCTGCGAGGCGGTCACGCCCTGGCGCGCGGACTTGACCCGGGCGGAATCCTGCCCGGCCTGCGGCGTCGCGGGCCGGATGCGGCCCGACGTGGTCTGGTTCGGCGAGATGCCGATGCACCTCGACGCGATCGAGGGGGCACTGGCGGAGGCGGATCTGTTCGTGGCGGTGGGCACGTCGGGGGCGGTCTACCCGGCGGCCGGCTATGTGCGACAAGCCCGGACGCTCGGAATTCCGACCTGCGAGATCAACCTCGAACCCTCAGACAACGCCGACGCGTTCGACGCGGCCCGGTACGGGCCGGCCAGCGAGGCGCTGCCGCGGTACTTGGCCGATCTCGGTCTGTAACCGCACCCAATGCAGCAAGGCCTTGTAACGGCTGTGCATTTCGACCCCAGGTAGGTTGCGGTCGTCGAGGATATATGTCCTAATTTTTGCGAATCACGTCCCTGCGCGCTGTCAAGAACTGTTCGGAGCGTTGCCGGCCGGCTACAAAGGTCAAGCTTGGGCTCGGCGTCGCGGCCCTCCCAAGCGTTCGTTGAAGCCACAAGGGGAAGCCACGACCCATGCAGCACTTCACCGTAACCGACCGCGAGCGTGACACCGTCCTGGCGGCTTTGCGCTATTATCAATTCTACCGGATGCAGGGACATCCCTTCGACCCCCGCCAGGACCACCTGATCGACACGATCGCCAGCCACACTGGCGAGTCCCTGAACCTGACGGAGATCGACGATCTCTGCGCCGGCCTCAGCGGCCACCGCCACGCCCTGGCGGCTAAAGCAGCCTGAGGCTGTCGGGAGCGGTGCAGCCGCTCCCATATCCCGCACGCAGGATACGCACGGGACGATCCCTCCAAGATGAGCGGGAGCGCCGCCGGAGCTGGATCCTTCCCGATCCCGGGGGCACCCGTGCCCCGCTTCCCTCAAAGACCGGATTCAGCCTCCGAAAAATCATGCCCGGACGATCCCGCGGGACCGTCCGGTCCCGTGAGGGCAGGCGGCACAGGGTTTCCAAAGGGCGAGCCCTTTGGCGGGTTGCCAGGGCGGAGCCCTGGTGTTTCGGGCGGAGCTTCATCGCAGGGCGCTGCCCTGCATCCGCAAAAGGTCCCCGACCTTTTCAAACCCTGACTTGCGGTCAGGGGGCCTTCTTAAGCTGCTGCTCGGCTCGCGAGACGGCCGCATCACAGCCCGTCGCGTCACCCTTCGAATCCGCCGTGCGGGCCTCCTCCAGGGCGACCTTCGCCTGCTGGGCGGCGTCGGCCCCCTGGCCCGCCTGCGCCGACTTCTCAGGCGGGGCCTCGGGGGATTCGTTCGCCCGCTGGCCCTCCGTGCCGGTCACACCCTCGCCACCGCGCTTGGCAGCGTTGCCCTGGCCGCTGGTATTGGCCGAGATCGACTGGCTGACCTCGGCCTGCACCCGCTTCGACACGCTATCGATCCGGTCGATACAGGGCGAGGCGAGGGCGGGGGCCGCCATCAGGATCAGGCAGGCCGTCAGGGCGGGACGCATCATCGGATCAGATCGCTTTCCAAAAAGAAGGGGCCGCAGGTTTCCCTACGGCCCCAACGTCGCGCGACGGGTGACGGTTCAGGCGCTCAGCTGATCGCGGATCGGCAATTGCCGGACCCGCCGGCCGGTGGCCGCGAAGATCGCATTGGCGATGGCCGGTGCGACCGGCGGCACGCCGGGCTCGCCGACACCGCCGAGCGGACCGTCATAGGCGCCGGTCGACACGAGGTGCACGCGGATCACCTTCGGGGCGGCATCGATCCGGGTGATCTCGTAGCCGTCGAAGTTGTTCTGCACCGCCCGGCCCTGCTTGAAGGTGATCTCGGAGGTGAGGGCGAGCCCCATCCCCATGACCACCGCGCCCTCCATCTGCGAACGGATGCGCTCCGGGTTGACCTGCGGCCCGCAATCGACCGCGATGTCGACCGCCTTCACCTGGACCTGGCCCTTGTCGTCGACCTCCACCTCGGCCGCCACCGCCGTGTAGGTGACGAAGCTGTAATGGCCGGCGATGCCGAGGCCGCGGCCCTTGGGCATCTCACGCCCCCAGCCTGCGCCCTTGGCAGCCGCCTCGATCACGCCGCGCAGGCGGCCGGTGTCGATCGGGTAGCGCTTCGGGTCCTCGCCGTAGTTCCAGACATCGCCGATCTCGGTCGGGTCGATCTTCCGATCGGGGCCGAGGAGTTCGAGCAGATATTCCTTCGGCTCGCGGCCGGCGGCATGCGCCAGCTCCGAGACGAAGGACTGGATCGCGAAGGCGTGCGGGATGTTCGACACCGAGCGGAACCAGCCGACCCGGACATGGGCGGCGGCCTCGGGGTTCTCCAGCCGCATGTTCGGGATGTTCAGCGGGGTGTTGACCAGCCCCATCCCGAGTTCGAACGGCAGCTCGTGCTTCGGATCCGGTGCGAAGATCGAGCCGATCGTCGGCGCCACCGAGCGATGCAGCCACGCCACCGGCATGCCCTTCTCGTCGAGGCCGGCCTCCAGGTGCTCCACCGAGATCGTGTGGTAGAAGCCGTGGTGGATGTCATCCTCGCGGGTCCAGGCGAGCTTCACCGGCGCGCCGCCGACGGCCTGCGAACAGAGCGCCGCCTCGACCACGTAATCGGGCTTGGACTTGCGCCCGAACCCGCCGCCGAGCAGCGTCACGTTGACCTTGACCTTGTCGTCGGGCAGCTTGAGCGCCTTCATCAGGCGATCGTTGGCCGCCTGCGGACCTTGCACGCAGGCCCAGGCCTCGCAGAACCCGTCCTTCACCCGGGCCACAGCGGCCGGGGGCTCCATCGGGGCCTGGGCGAGGTGGGGCACGAAGTACTCGGCCTGAAGCTTCGTCTTGGCCTTGGCCATCGCGCCGTCGACGTCACCCTGCGTGCGCACGACCTTGCCGGGCTTGCGGGCAGCGGCCTCCAGCTCCTTGCGGAACACGTCGGTGTCGTAGCCGGCGTTCGGGCCGTCGTCCCAGGTGATCTTGAGGGCGTCCCGCGCCTTCATGGCCGACCACGTGTTCTTGGCCACCACCGCCACGCCGCCGAGCGGCATGAACTCGGAGGGGATCGCGCCGCCGTCGATCTTGAAGATCTTGACGACGCCCGGGACCTTCTTGGCCTCACTGTCGTCGAAGGACTTCACCGTGCCGCCATAGACGGCCGGGCGCGCGACGACCGCGTACAGCATCCCGTCGAGCTTGGTGTCGAGGCCGTAGATGGCCCGGCCCGTGGTGATGTCGAAGTTATCGATCAACCCGACCTTGCCGGTGCCGATGTAGCGGAAGTCCTTGGGGTCCTTCAGCTTGACGTCGGTGGGCACCGGCAGTTCGGCGGCGGCCTGCGCCACCGCGCCGTAGCCGAGGGTCCGGCCCGACTTGGCGTGGGTCAGGGTGTGGTTGACGGCCGTCACCTCGGTGGCCGGCACGCCCCATTGCTTGGCGGCGGCCTGGATCAGCATCAGCCGCGCGGCGGCGCCGGCATGGCGGAAATGCTGGAAGAAGTGGCGGGTCGAGCGCGAGCCGTCGGTGTCCTGGTTGCCGAAACGATCCTCGTCGCCCCAGGCCTGGACCACCTTCACCTTCGACCAATCGGCCTCCAGCTCGTCGGCGACCGTGAAGGCCACCGAGGTGCGGATGCCCTGGCCCATGTCGGAGCGGTGGTTGGTTACCGTGACGGTGCCGTCCGGCGCGATGGCGACGAAGACCTTCGGATCGTCGCGCCACCCGTGCGGCATGCCGTCGGCGCCGAATTTCTGTTCCTTCTGCTCCTTGGTCTGGGTCTCGTCGGCCCGTGCGGGGCGCAGCGAGAGGGCCAACACCAGGGCGCCGGCGCCGCCGAGGATGCCGCGGCGGCTGACGTTGTCGAGGGCCGGCTTGGTGCCGGCGAAGAGTTCAGCGGACAATTTGGCGTCGTGAATCACAGGCGCTCTCCCTTGGTGGCGGGGGCCGTCTGGCCGGCAGCCTGATGGATCGCCGCGCGGATGCGCGGGTAGGTGCCGCAGCGGCAGATGTTGCCGCTCATCGTGTCGTCGATGTCCTGATCGGAGGGCTTGGGCGTGTCCTTGAGCAGGGCGGCGGCCTGCATGATCTGGCCGCACTGGCAGAAGCCGCATTGGGCGACGTTCAGGTCACGCCACGCCGCCTGCACCGGATGGTTGCCGTCCGGCGACAGCCCCTCGATGGTAACGATCTCCTGGCCGGCCGCCGCCGAGACCGGGGTGATGCAGGCGCGGGTCGCCGCGCCGCCGAGATGGATCGTGCAGGCTCCGCACAGCGAGACGCCACAGCCGAACTTGGTGCCGGTGAGCTGAAGCTCGTCCCGCAGGTACCACAGCAGCGGCATGTCGGGGTCGCCGTCGAAGCTGCGCGCAGCCCCGTTCACGGTGAGTTTGATCATCGTTGCGTCCTGTCTGGCGGCGCCGGAGCGGCGTTCAGTCGGGTCCGAGCCGGGCCGGGGGCCAAGGCCAGCTTTGCCGGCTCACGTCTGCCGGGCGGCCACGCCGCCGGGCGAACGCTCAAACTCAGAATAATAAATATTCTAAAGCAGGCTCTGGGTCGGGCGCAACGCGGGGAGGGGGCGGGTCATCCCACCGTGGTTGCGTTCCGGGTATGCCACGTGCGGTGGCGCACGTGAATCGAGCTGATAAGACACGCGCGGTCATCGTGCTCTAGCCGACGGCGCCCGCTGGCCCACCGCGCCGCGACGCGGTATAAAACGAGCCCCCTGGTTCTAACTTCGGATCTCGGCTGATGGACACGATTAGCCTCGCGGATGCGGAGACACAGCTCGGCGCTCTGATCGACCGCGTCGCGATCGGCGACTCGGTCGCGTTCACCCGTGACGGTCGTCCGGTTGCGCTTCTGACCCGTACCGACATCCCGTTGCAGCCCATCAGTCTTGACGTCCTCCGCGCGGTGACCGCCGCCATGCCGGAGCTGGGTGAGAGCGCCGGGTCCTTCATCCGCACCATGCGGGATGAAGACCGCTATGGAGATCCTATGTCGACACCTCGGTCTTGGTCTCAGCGCTGACCAACGAGACCCGGACTGCGGATGTGCAGGCCTGGATGGCGCATCAGAATCCAGGCGGCTTGGCGATCAATCCTCGGGTCGTGAGGTAGTTCTCGGCCGCTCTCTCGCTGAAGATCCGCTCAGGCCAGCTCGGGCTCGAACATCGGGCCGCGGCCCTGTCCGCCTTCTCTCGGATCACGGCAGAGTCGTTCCACGTCCTCGCGGTCTGCGACCGGCATTACCGGGTTGCAGCTTGATTTGCCGACTAAGCTCCGTTCGGAGTGCGAGCCGGCGACGCGCTGCACCTTGCCATCGCATTCGGGGCCGGATTGGGCATTGCAACCCTCGATCGCAAGCTCGCCGAGGCGGGGAGCGCTTTGAGGGTGCCGACGGAACTGTTGTGATTCTGGGCGCGCCCCTACTGGTGGCGCCGCCTACCAACTCGATGAGCGAATCCTGCCGTCCGCTCACCCCTCGAAGGTCTTGTCCGCACCAACCAAGAGATAGCGGCCGTTTTTCGGGATAGGAAAGCCGTATCCATCGCCGGGCTTGTCGAACACCAAGATGCCCGCTTTGTGATAAGCGCTGCCGTAAAGCTCAACGCCGATTTTCTGCAGGGTTAGATGAATAGCCTGCACAGAATCCACGCCTGCGCCAAAACTATCCCAAGCGGCATCTGGCCACCCAATAGTGTAGCGACAGATCCACATGCCATCGGAAAATTCTGGAGCGCTTATGGATATCTTGCACTCCTTAGATTCCGTGCCGCTTTGAATTGAAAGTGATCGCTCTGCAATGATCATGATATCACCATCAAAAGTTCAATGGAGGGATTGGGTGGCCGTTCTCACATGCGACAAATCTCACCATTGCTTGCGCATAGCAGGGCCTAAGGCCAGTAAATTTGCAAACGATCAAATCGCGCCGATTCATTTCTGCGCATTCCTCTAGCCGCCTTGATGTAGCGTAGAGTTGTTTCTTGAATTGATCAGTTTTTGTAACATCTATCCCTGCAGCGCTCCCGTCTTTTGTCCAGCGCCCCGCGCCAGTTTGATGAGCAGGAATGCGGGGTTGATTAGGGTCGTATTCCTTTGTCCGTAGCGCAATTCTAAGTTCGTCGACGACGTGCTGGAGGTGGTCCAGTTCTGCGCGCCGCGCAGCAATTGCACTGTCGATGCCAGGGCCAGTCCGCATTGCGTCCTCCTATTAGCCCCGACAGATATAGGTTTTTTATCAAAAAATCAATGAAAAAAAGCCTATCTGCGGTCTCGCGCGCTGGACGGCAACCTTGAGCGAAGCGAAACTACACTGCAATTGTAAGTAAAAATTGCGCAAATCGAATTCTTGACTTGCTTTACTGAGCCTTAGAAGAAGGAAAATAAATCAGTCCATATGATTTTTCAAACCGTCACCTGAGTGCCCACCTCCACGACCCGCCCCGTGGGGATCTGGAAGAAGTCCGTCGCATCGTTGGCGTTCTTGGCCAGCGTGATGAAGATCCGGTCCTGCCAAAGCGGCATGCCCGAATGGGCCGCCGGCCGGATTGAGCGGCGCGACAGGAAGAACGAGGTCGCCATGATGTCGAACTTGAAGCCCTGGCGGCGCAGCAGCACCAGCGTCTTGGGGATGTTCGGCGTCTCCATGTAGCCGAACTTCATCACGACCTTGTAGAAATGCGGCCCCACCGGCTCGATCCGCACCTTGTCGGCCTGGTTGGAGCGGGGCGTGTCCACCGTCTCGACGGTGAGGATCACGTTCTTCTCGTGCAGCACCTTGTTGTGCTTCAGGTTGTGCAGGAGCGCGGCCGGGGCGATCTCGGGGTCGCTGGTCAGGAACACCGCGGTGCCGCGCACGTGGTGGGGCGGGCTCTTCTCCAGCATGCCGACCAGCTCCACCAGCGGCACGTCGGTCTTGCGGGTCTTGTTGAACAGGATCGTGACCCCGCGCACCCAGGTCCACATCAGGATGACGAGGCCGCCCGCGAGCAGCAGCGGCACGTAGCCCCCCTCCACCACCTTGATCAGGTTGGAGAGCAGGAACAGGAATTCGAGGATGATGAAGGGCAGCATCACGGCGGCGGCGGCCACCGGCGACCAGCCCCACATCCGCCAGATCACCAGGAAGGTCATGGAGGCGGTGAGCAGCATCGTGCCGGTCACCGCGATGCCGTAGGCCGAGGCCAGCGACGACGAGGTCTTGAACAGCACGGCCAGCAGCACGACGCCGACCATCAGCAGCCCGTTGATCTGCGGCAGGTAGATCTGGCCGGCATGCGATTCGGAGGTGTGGCGGATCTCCAGCCGCGGCAGCAGGCCGAGCTGGATCGCCTGCCGCGACAGCGAGAACGCCCCGGTGATCACCGCCTGGCTTGCCACGACCGTGGCCAGCGTGGCCAGCACCACCATCGGCAGCAGGCCCCAGGCCGGGACGAGCTGGAAGAACGGATCGGCGGTGTCGGGTTTTTCCAGCACCAGGGCCGCCTGCCCGAGATAGTTGAGGGCGAGCGCCGGGAAGACGAGGCAGACCCAGGCGACCTGGATCGGCTTGCGGCCGAAATGCCCGAGATCGGCGAACAGCGCCTCGGCGCCGGTCACCGCCAGGAACACCGCGCCGAGCGCCACCAGCGCCCCGCTGCCATGGCCGAGCAGATAATGCACCGCGTACCAGGGGTTGATCGCGCGGAACACCTCCGGGTGCAGGCCGATATGCGGCAGGGCCGCGAGCGCCATGGCGACGAACCACACCACGGTCATCGGCCCGAAGAAGGCCGCGACCTTGGCGGTGCCGCGATTCTGCACGAGGAACAGGATGACGATGATCGTCACGGTGATCGGCAGCACGTAATCGTTCAGGGCCGGGGTGACGAGCTTCAGCCCCTCCACGGCCGAGAGCACCGAGATCGCCGGGGTGATCACCGCGTCGCCGTAGAACAGCGAGGCGCCGAGCAGCCCCAGCATGAACACGATGCGCGAGCCGCCGAGCGCCTTGCGGGCCAGCGCCATCAGCGAGAGGATGCCGCCCTCGCCGTTGTTGTCCATGCGCAGCAGGATCGCGACGTATTTCACCGTCACGATCATGAACAGCGCCCAGAGGATCAGTGAGACGGTGCCGATCACCTCCTCGGGCAGCAGGATGCCGTCGGTCCGGGCCGGGACCAGTGCCTCGCGGAACGCGTAGAGCGGGCTGGTGCCGATATCGCCGTAGACGACGCCCACCGAGCCGACCAGCAGGGTCCAGAACCCGGCATGGCCGTGGCGGGTCTCGGCCTTCTCGGGGGAATCGAGGGAGCCGGCGGGGGCCGGTCCCTGCCCGACATCGGGGCCGCCGGTCGCCGCGGCGTCCGATGCCGCGGGCACGGGTTGGGCGTCTACGCCGGGTGCGAAGGTCTGGCTCATGCGGATTGTCGGAGGCTCGGGCGTGGCCGGCGTTTCGCGATTCGGCTCAGGGGGCCCGTCGGGGCCATGCGGCAAACGCGAAGACTCCGCCGAACCGCGCGGGCCGGCCACCGGGCCGACCACTCACGGGATCGTGGCGCGTTGCTACCACGGCCGCGTGCGGGCGGAAACCGTGTTGCGTTGCGAAGGGTGGGGGGCAGGGTCTCGGCGCGGTCGGGCCGTGGGAGGCGGCAAGTGCGAAGGTCAGGCCGCGATGCGCGGTTTTCCTCCCCCTCTGTGGGCTACGAGGTTCACCCAACTGCGCCGATGCGCACTCCTCCCCCTTGCGGGGAGGAGTTGGAGGTGGGGGTGGTGCAGCAGGCACCGGACCGCTCGATCCTGCACCACCCCCACCCCTCCCCACAAGGGGGAGGGAAAAGCGTTTTGCTCTCAAAGCGTTGGTGCCGCGTGGAGAGGTCGGAATCCGCAAAGGGAGAGGAAAGGCGCGAGTTTCTGCTCCCTCACTCGGCCGCGGTGCGCGTCCCGCCGCCCTGCTGGCCGAATCGGCGCTGGATGTAGTCGATCACCACCGTCTCGAAATCCTTGGCGAGCGTCGCGCCGCGCAGCGTCATCGCCTTCTTGCCGTCGATGAAGACCGGGGCGGTCGGGGTCTCGCCAGTGCCGGGGAGCGAGATGCCGATATCGGCGTGCTTCGATTCGCCCGGGCCGTTGACGATGCAGCCCATCACGGCGACGTTCAGCCCCTCGACCCCCGGATAGGTCTTCTTCCATTCCGGCATGGAGGTGATCAGCCAGTTCTGGATGTCGCGGGCCAGCTCCTGGAACGTCGTCGAGGTCGTGCGGCCGCAGCCCGGGCAGGCCGCCACCATCGGCACGAAGGTGCGGAACCCCATGGTCTGCAGGAGTTCCTGGCTCGCCTTCACCTCGACGCTCCGGTCGCCGCCGGGCTCGGGCGTCAGCGAGTAGCGGATCGTGTCGCCGATCCCCTCCTGAAGCAGCACGCCGATGGCGGCGGAGGCCGCGACCAGGCCCTTCGAGCCCATGCCGGCCTCGGTCAGCCCGAGATGGATCGCGTAATCCGAGCGGCGGGCGACCTCGCGGTAGACCGCGATCAGATCCTGCACGGCCGAGACCTTGGCCGACAGGATAATCTTGTTCTGCGGCAGGCCGAGTTCCACGGCCCGGTCGGCCGAGCCGATCGCCGAGCGCACCATCGCCTCGCGCATCACCGCGCGGGCATCGATCGGCCGCGGCAGCTTGGCGTTCTCGTCCATCAGGTGGGTGAGTAGCTCGCCGTCCAGCGAGCCCCAGTTGGCGCCGATCCGCACGGTCTTGTTGTGCTTGATCGCCTGCTCGATGATCGACGAGAACTGCGTGTCCTTCTTGTCCTTGAAGCCGACATTGCCGGGGTTGATCCGGTACTTGGCCAGCGCCTCGGCGCAGGCCGGATGATCGGCGAGCAGCTTGTGGCCGATATAGTGGAAGTCGCCGACCAGCGGCACGTGGACGCCGATCCGGTCGAGGCGCTCGCGGATCTTCGGCACCGCGGCGGCGGCCTCGTCGCGATCGACCGTGATGCGGACCAGCTCCGAGCCGACCCGGGCGAGCTGGGCCACCTGCGCCACCGTGGCGTCGATGTCGGCCGTGTCGGTGTTGGTCATCGACTGGACGACGATCGGGGCTCCGCCGCCGACCGTGACTGCCCCTTCGCCCTCGCCGACCGTGACGCCGACCGTGCGGTGCCGTGGCGTTGGGCCGGCGATCTCCGGGCCGCCATAGGACAGCGGGGCCTCGGCAAGGTTATCGGAACGGGTGGCTTCCATGACTTCCATCGCGGACCTTCGCGTGCGCGCCTCGCGGGGTGCCGGAGCCTTGATGGCTGCCGGGCCGGTCCCCGGGGACACGCCTCGCCGGAACTTCGGGGCTGCCGCGGGTTAGCTGCGGATGACCCGGTGCCGCTTCAAGCCGGCGCCGCGCAGGACGGCATCGCGCAAGACAGCATCGCGGCTGTCATGTCGTATCCGGGCGCGGATGTCGAGTTTCCTGCGCCCGCTCGATGGCCCACCGCGGCCGCAAACGTGTTTTCGTCCGGCCCTGTTGCCGATTCGCTGACGGCCGCGCGTCCGCTCCTCACGGCTTGCAACCCTGGCGAACCGTTGATGTTGCAGCGCAGCATCCCATCTCTCACGGGACGTCAGGAGGCCGACATGAGCGAGCAACACGGCGGCGCCGAGCTGCACAACCCCGTCACCGCGGTGCCCGAGACGCCCGTCTCGGACGCGATCGACGCGCTGCCCGCACAGAGCCCGAACCACATGCTGGCCGGGCCGAATGCCCAGAAGCCGGTGGCCCTGGCCCTCCAGGGCGGCGGCGCGCACGGAGCCTTCACCTGGGGCGTGCTCGACGCGCTGATCGAGGATGGGCGTCTCGGCTTCGAGGCCGTGACCGGAGCGAGCGCGGGGGCGATGAACGCCGTCGTGCTGGTCGATGGCTGGCTCAAGGGCGGCCCGGACGGCGCCCGCGAGGGGCTGGAGCGGTTCTGGCGGGAGGTCAGCCTCGATGGCGACCTCGGCCCGGCCCAGCGCAACTTCGTCAGCGGGCTGTTCAGCCTGTGGAAGGGCAATCCGGTCGCCGAGTTCTGGGCCAAGGCGTTCTCGCCCAGCCCCTACGTGTCGAACCCGCTCAACATCAACCCGCTGCGCAAGGCATTGGCCGATCAGGTGGATTTCGAGCGCCTGCGTGAGGCCGACACGGCCGGCCTGTTCGTCTCTGCCACCAATGTCTGGACCGGCAAGCTGGCCGTGTTCGAGCGCGAGCGCCTGACCGTCGATCACCTGATGGCCTCGGCCTGCCTGCCCACCGTCTTCCAGGCGGTGGAGATCGACGGCGTGCCCTATTGGGATGGCGGCTATCTCGGGAACCCGCCGCTCTACCCGCTCCACCGCGGGGCCCAGACGCGCGATATCCTCCTCGTCCAGATCAACCCCGTGGAGCGGCGCGAGACCCCGCGCACGGAGAGCGAGATCCGCGACCGGCTGAACGAGATCACCTTCAACGCGAACCTGATGCGGGAATTGCGGGCGATCGATTTCCTCGACGGGCTGATCGAGGAAGGCACCCTCGGCCAGGGCCAGTACCGCCGGGTGCTGGTGCACCGGATCGACGGCACCGACGCCCTGGAGGATTACAACGCCGCCTCCAA
The DNA here is from genome assembly GCF_026540775.1 of Methylobacterium sp. GC_Met_3. NCBI lineage: Bacteria > Pseudomonadati > Pseudomonadota > Alphaproteobacteria > Hyphomicrobiales > Methylobacteriaceae > Methylobacterium > Methylobacterium sp. GC_Met_3. The sequence goes on along the minus strand of NZ_JALNUL010000013.1, from coordinate 70,190 downwards.
GCTCGACGCCCGCTGGACCGTGTTCAAGCGCCTGCGCGACAAGGGCCGCGCCGCCGCGCAGGCTTGGCTAGCAGAGAATTACGACGCCGTCGGCCGGAGCTGCACCATCGACCTGCAGCAGACGTATCAGTAGGTTCGCAGGCCCGAAATAGTATCAAGATTCGATGGTAGTCCAGTGCCCATGCGGCGGGTATCTTCGCAGGCGTCGGGTCTGAGTCTTTATGGGCATCAGAAAATGTATTTGCGTCTTGTTTGAGCGTTAAGTTTTCTGATTACGCTGAACCGGATCTGAGCCGCTATCTTCTGCCTGCGACCGGTGGAATGGGGCCAGCGTGGGCGCCTTCGCCTGTAGGCAGAGGCGGCCCATGAGCGAAAGATTGGTCAATTTGAAGATCAGCGCGAAGATCGCGCTGATCATGGCGGTGATGTTGGCGATCACGATCGGCGTCGCGGCGATCTCGCTCCGAAACGTTGGCGTCATCGAGGAGTCGGACGCCTGGACCGTCCACACCCACAAGGTCCTGTCCGAGATCGACCGGATGACCGCCGCGATGATCAACCGGGAGACGGGCTTGCGCGGCTACCTGATCTCCGCGGATGCCGCCTTTCTCGGACCCGAGCAGACGGGCCGGAAGACCTTCGCGGCAGCCTGGGAGGCAGCACGAAGCCTGACCAGCAACAACGCCGCCCAGCAGGCGCGCCTCGCGGAGCTGAAGCGGGTGGCCGAGGAGTGGGGCCGGACCGTCGCGGATCGCGAAATCGCCCTGATGCAGGAGCCCGCGACACGTGAGGAGGCGCGCCATCTCGAAGGTTCGGGCATCGGCAGGGCCACGATGGACGGCCTGCGCGCCAAGGCGGCCGAACTTGCGGAGGTCGAAGGGGGCCTCCTGAAGGTGCGCACGACGGCCTCGACGGCTGCCATCGCGTCCTCGCGCTGGGCCAGCTGCGCCGGTCTGGGAGCGATCGTGCTGGCGGCCCTCTGTGGGCTGGTCCTCCTCCAGATCGGCATCGCCCGGCCGATCCGCGCGATTACGGGCACGATGACCCGGCTCGCCGCCGACGATCTGTCGGTCGCGGTGCCGGGCGCGGGGCGCCGCGACGAGGTCGGAGCCATGGCCGACGCCGTACAGGTCTTCCGGGAGAAGCTCGCGTGGGCTCAGGTGCTGGAGTCGGAGGCGGCCGAGGCACGGTCGGCGGTCGAGACGCAGCGGAAGACCGCAATGCGCGAATTGGCCGATCGCTTCGAGGCGGCGGTCGGCGGCGTCGTGCGCGCCGTCGCAGCGGCGGCGACCCAGCTGGAATCCACCGCCGAGACCATGAGCGCGGCTGCCACGCAGACTGCGCAGCAATCGGTCACCGTGGCCTCGGCGGCCGAGCAGGCGGCCTCGAACGTCGGCACGGTTGCGGCGGCGGCCGAGCAGCTCGGATCCTCCGTCTCGGAGATCGGCCGGCAGGTGCACGGCTCGGCGGGCTTCGCCACCGCGGCCGTCGCGGAAGCCGAAAAGTCCGCCGCCCTGATGCAGACGCTGCGCGCGGGTGCGGCCCGGATCGGCGACGTGGTCAGCCTCATCTCGGGCATCGCGGCTCAGACCAACCTCCTGGCGCTCAACGCCACGATCGAGGCGGCCCGAGCCGGGGAGGCCGGCCGGGGCTTCGCCGTGGTGGCGACGGAGGTCAAGGAACTCGCCAGCCAGACCGCCAAGGCCACCGAGGACGTCGCGCGGCAAATCGGGGAGATCCGGTCCTGGACCGGGGATGCGTCGGACGCGATCGCCGTCGTCGTCAGCCGCATCAGCGAGATCAGCGTGCTGGCCGGCGGGATCGCCGCGGCGGTCGAGGAGCAGGGCGCGGCGACGCAGGAGATCGTGCGCAACGTCGGGCAGGCGGCGCAGGGCACGGGCGAGGTCACCACCAACATCGTCGGCGTCGCCCGCGCGGCCGAGGATGCCGGCACCGCCGCCGCGCAGGTCCTGGGCTCGGCCTCCGGCCTCTCGACCCAGGCCCAGAGCCTCGAAGCGGAGGTCCGGCGCTTCCTCGACTCGGTCCGGGCCGCTTAGAGCGACGCCCGATCGCGCTGCAATCGGACGTGGCTCCAAGCCTTTGTTGTGATGCGCTCTCTTGCGCCGAACTGGATCCACTTCGGCGGAGAGCGCTGTCGGGAGTCGTTCCGAGAGGCGGCTGCAGGCAGAGAGCCCTGCGCGGCACGGCCCTGCGGCGAATCGACCGGCTCGGCGGGCGAAACGTCGGGCCTCGTGCCGCGTTCCGGGAACTGCGTCCCGGATGAGGCTGACGTCATGACATTGCTGCGCCGCGAGGCCCTGATCCTGATCGGCGCCGGCTTGGCCAGCGGCGCCCGCGCCGCCGAGGCCACGCGGGCCACCGACTTCGCCTTCGAGACGCCAGAGGGCGCGCCGATGCCTTTATTGGCCTATGCGGGCAAGCCGATCCTCGTGGTCAACACCGCCACGGCCTGCGGGTATGCCGGGCAGCTCGCCGGCCTGCAGACCCTGTGGACGCGGTTCGGCGACCGGGGTCTCATTGTGCTCGGTGTGCCCTCGCCGGATTTCGGCAATCAGGAGCCCTTGGACGGTCCGGCCATCGCGGAGGCCGCCCGGAAGAATCATGGCGTCACCTTCCCGCTCACGGCCAAGACTCACGTGAAGATGCCGGCGGCTCATCCGTTCTACCGGTGGGCGGCTGCCGAGCGCCCGGCCGAGACGCCGCGCTGGAACTTCCACAAGTACCTGATCGCCCGGGACGGTACGCTTGCCGCCGCCTTCGCCACGCAGGTCGAACCCACCGACCCGCGGGTGATCTCGGGGATCGCGGCCACCCTCGACCAGGCCTGAACACCGCAACACAGGACCGCGGGATTAAAGCGCCGGGGCCCCGCGTTGACGCTTTATGGCCTCAGACAAGCAGAAGCGCTCTGACCTCCTCGACCTGCTGGTGCCCCTGCGGCGCTACGCTCGGTCTCTCACCCGCGACGCGTTGCGGGCCGACGACCTCGTGCACGACACGCTGGTGCGCGCCCTGGAGATGCAGGGCGCGCTCCGGCCCAACACCAATCTGCGCACCTGGATGATGACGGTGCTGCACAACGCCTTCATCGACGAGCAGCGCCGCCGGCAGGTGGAGGCGCGCCACGCCGACACGCTGGTCCGGATGGCCGAGGACATGGCGCCCCCCGCCCAGGAGGGGCAGGTCCGCCTCGCCCAGATCCGGAAGGCGTTCCTCATGTTGCCCGAGGAGCAGCGCGCCGCCCTGCACCTCGTGACCCTGGAGGGCATGGCCTACGCCGATGCGGCGGCGGTCCTCGGCATTCCGATCGGGACGCTGATGTCCCGCCTCGGCCGCGGACGGGCTGCCCTGCGGGCCTTCGAGGAGGGCGCGCGGACCGACCGGACTTCCGGGGAGGAGGCTGAGACCAGGGCCGCCGACCGGACACCCGACAAGGGGCGCGGGGCGCCCTCGACCCTCCGGCTCGTCGTGTCCGACACGCCGCCGGGCCGGTCCGCCTGGCCTCTCCGGCGTGCGGCCGGAGAGAACTAGCAACCGGATCAGGATATCGGTCAGTCCCCGGCGCCGGCGCGGACTGACGACAGCGACCGGCGGATCGCTCTGCGGCATGGTGCGGGAACGCGGCATCCGGTTTTCCCACTCCACCATGCGGTAACACAGGCCCGGGGCCACCGCCGTTGAAGGGCGGCGCGATCCGGGGCACGTTGGCACCGAGGACTTCACGATGATTGATCCGATCACAGACGACGATCTCATCGCCTTCGTCGACGGGCAGATCGAGCCGATGCGCCGTCTGGACGTCGAGGCCCATCTGGCGACCGATCCCGCGGCCGCCGCCCGGGTGATGGCCGAGATGCACGATCGCGATGCCCTGCGGGCCTGTTTCGAGCGGGCCCCGGGCCCCGGGCCCGACCGCACCGTCGCGCTCGCCCGCCGCTTTGACCGGAACATGCGCTGGCGCCGCGTCGCCTCCCGCCTCAAGCGGGCCGCCGCCATCGCGGTGCTGGTCGGCGCGGGTTGGCTCGCCCATGACGAGATCGGCCGCTTCGGCGTGCCCGACACCCTGGCGGCGACGCCGGACCCGGCGCTGATCGCCGATGCCCGGCAGGCCCGGGCCGTGGCGCAGCTGCGCAAGAGCGTCAGCGGTCAGGCCGACGGGCCGGTCTACGACCGGGTGCGCCTGCGCTCGGTGACGGGCATCGACCTGCCGGCGTTGCCGGACGGCTGGCGGGTGCGCGACATCCAGATCTTCCCGGCCCGGCACGGCACCGGTATCGAGGTCGCGCTGGAGGCCGGGGACTACGGCGAGGCATCGCTGTTCGCCACCCGTGGCATTCGCGGCGGCCCCGCAACGCTCACCGGCTCCGAGGACGGCGATATCGTCTCTTGGAACGCGGGCGAAACCGCCTACGCGCTGATCGGCCCGCGGGACGATGCCGGGCTCCGGCAGGTGGCGGGGCTCCTCGGTGCGGGGCCGGCGGCGCGCTGACGGGGCCGCCTCAGCTGTCGTAGTGCCAGCGACATTGGGCGATCTCGAGGACTTGGTCGTCCCCGACGCCCTTCACGCGGTAGCCGAGACGATGTTCCCCCGTGATCCGGCGTGACCACCACCCTTTGAGATTGCCTCTCAAAGGCTCGACCTTCCCGATACCCGCGAACGGCGTGCGCATGCTGACCGTGATCAGGTCATTGATGCGGACGAGCGTGTCCCGGTCGGTCGCCTGCCAGTGCAGGTAATCCTCCCAGGCGTTCGCCGACCAGACGAGCTTCACGGCTCGATGAGGTCATGCTCGGTACCGGCATCGGCATCGAGCTGTGCGACGCTGTCGAGGAAGCGCTTGGCGTTCGCTGGCGTCGAAAGCAGGTGCAGCGTCTCGCGGATGCTGTTCAGCTCGGCCCGCGGCAGTACCACGATGTCCGGGCGGTTCTGCCGAGTCACGATCAGCTCTGCCCGATCTTCCTCAACACGATCAAGATACGTGGCGAGGTGGGCACGGAACTCGGTGTAGCTGACCTGGCTCATCCGCCCGCAAGCACCTGTACAGGATGCTGTACATATCGTGAAGCCGTGGCCCGCACAAAGCTGGGACCCGCACCCGCTGCGATGCCGAATCCCGGCCCGCCATGACCCTCGACATTCCGCCCCAGCGGGTGCCAAAGATTGGTCATGCAGGCTACGGATTCAGCACGGGTGGAGGACAATGGGGCGGCCCTGCTGGCGGCCGCCCGGGATGTCCGCGAGCGGGCGCATGCGCCCTATTCCCGCTTCCGCGTCGGAGCGGCGCTCCGGGACGAGCACGGCACCATCCATGCCGGCTGCAACGTCGAGAATGCCGCCTATCCGGTCGGCACCTGCGCGGAGGCCGGCGCGATTGCCGCCATGGTGGCGAGCGGCGGGCTGCGCATCACCGAGATCCTCGTCTGTGGCGACGGCGCGGGCCTGGTGACGCCCTGCGGCGCCTGCCGCCAGCGCATCCGTGAGTTCGCGGGGCCGGACACGCCGATCCACGCCGCCACGCCGGACGGCATCGCCAGAACCTTCACCCTCGCCGAGCTGCTGCCGGAATCCTTCGGACCGGAGACACTCGGTGAGTGAGGCCGCCGCCCTCGACGCGCTGCACGCTGCGGGCTTCGCGGGGGACTACGCCTGCGCCCTCGTGACAGGCACGGGCCTTGGCGGGATCGCGGGGAGCCTGGAGGATGCCGTCTCCCTCGCCTACGCAGCGATTCCCGGCTTCCCGGGAGCGGGAGTCAGCGGCCATGCCGGGCGGCTGCACCGTGGGTCCCTGGGGGGGCGGGCTGTCCTGGTCTTCGAGGGGCGGGCGCACGCCTACGAGCGGGGCGACCCAGCGGTGATGCGCCTGCCGCTTACTTGCGCCCGGCAAATCGGGGCCCGGCGGCTGCTGCTCACCAACGCCTCCGGGTCGCTGCGGCCGGCGGTGGGCCCCGGCAGCCTCGTCCTGCTTGCCGACCACATCAACCTGTCCGGCCTCAACCCCCTGATCGGTGAGGCGAGCGATGCCCGCTTCGTGCCGATGACCGACGCCTACGACCTCGACCTGCGCGCGCGCCTGCACGCGGCGGCCAGCGCCTGCGGCGTCCCGCTGGGGGAGGGGGTCTACGCGTGGTTCTCCGGCCCGAGCTTCGAGACGCCCGCCGAGGTCCGGATGGCCGGCATCCTGGGGGCCGACCTAGTCGGCATGTCGACGGTGCCCGAGGTGATCCTGGCCCGGTTCCTCGGCCTGCCGGTGGCGGCGGTCTCCGTGGTGACCAACCTCGCCGCCGGGATCGCCGGGGGGGCACCGCACCATGCGGAGACGAAGGCGGTGGCGGCCCGGGCCGCGGCGGCGCTCGGCCGCCTGATCCGGGCCTTCGTGGCCGGCCTGCCCGTTGGAGACACGCCATGACCGATCCCGGAACCGGCGCGGTCGCCCGCCGGGCGCTGCCGCTCCTCGACCTCACCGACCTCGGTGAGACCTGCACCGAGACGAAGATCGACGTCCTGTGCCGGGATGCGAAGGTCGGCCCCGTGGCGGCGATCTGCGTCTGGCCACGCTTCGTCACCCAGGGCCGGCGGGCGCTCGCTGGCACCGGGATCCGGATCGCCACAGTGATCAACTTCCCCGAAGGTGGTCACGATTGCGCTCGGGCGACCGACGATACGGCCGAGGCCCTGCGCGACGGCGCGGACGAGATCGACCTCGTCCTGCCCTACCGCGCCCTGCAGCGGGGCGATGCGGCTTTGGCCCGCGACATGGTCGAGGCGGTGCGCGACATCTGCGGCACGGCCACCCTCAAGGTGATCCTGGAGACGGGTGAACTCGGCGATCCGGAGACGATCCGGGCGGCGAGCCGGCTCGCCTTGGAGGCGGGTGCCAATTTCCTGAAGACCTCCACGGGCAAGAGCTCCGTCTCGGCCACCCCGGAGGCCGCCGAACTGATGCTGACCGAGATTCGGGCGAGCGGCCGCCCCGCTGGCCTGAAGGTGTCGGGCGGCCTGCGCGGCGTCGCCGACGCCGCGACCTATCTCGCGCTCGCCGACCGGATCATGGGATCCGACTGGGTGACTCCAGAAACCTTCCGGCTCGGGGCGAGCAGCCTGTACGGCACACTGGTTCAAGCGCGAGACCTCTGACATGCGGCTCCCGCAGGAGATCATCCGGGCCAAGCGCGACGGCCTGCCGCTCGATCCGGACGCGATCGGGGCCTTCATCCAGGGCCTCACGGACGGCACCGTTGGGGAGGGGCAGGCGGCGGCCTTCGCCATGGCGGTGTTCTTCCGCGGCCTCGCGCTGCCCGAGCGGGTGGCGCTCACCCGATCCATGGCGGATTCGGGCACGGTGCTGAGCTGGGCGCTGCCGGGCCCGGTGCTCGACAAGCACTCCACCGGCGGCATCGGCGACACGGTGAGCCTCGTCCTGGCTCCGATGGTGGCGGCCTGCGGGGGCTACGTGCCGATGATCTCGGGGCGTGGCCTCGGCCATACCGGCGGGACGCTCGACAAGCTCGGCAGCATCCCGGGTTACGATGCGACGCCGGGGCTCGACGCGTTCCGCAAGGTCGTCCGGGATGTCGGCTGCGCGATCATCGGCCAGACCGCCGATCTCGCCCCGGCCGACCGGCGCCTCTACGCGATCCGCGACGTCACCGGCACGGTCGAGTCGCTCGACCTCATCACCGCGTCGATCCTGTCTAAGAAACTCGCCGCCGGGCTTGATGGGCTGGTGATGGACGTCAAGCAGGGCTCCGGCGCCTTCATGGCGACGCTGCCCGAAGCCGAGGCGCTGGCCGGGAGCATCGTCACGGTAGCGGAGGGGGCGGGCCTGCGCACGATGGCGCTCATCACCGACATGGATGCGCCGCTCGCCAGTGCCGCCGGCAACGTCGTCGAGGTCGTGTACGCGATCGACTACCTGAAGGGCCTGCTCCGGGAGCCACGGTTCCATGCGGTCACGCTGGCGCTGGCCTCCGAGATGCTCGTGGCCGGGGGGCTTGCGCGGCACGCGGCCGGCGCGGCGGAGCGGCTCGAAGCCGTCCTGGCTTCAGGTCGGGCGGCCGAGATCTTTGCCGAGATGGTCACGGCACTGGGCGGCCCGGCGGACCTGCTCGACGAGCCTGAACGACATCTGCCCGCCGCGCCCGTGCGGCGGCCCGTCCATCAGGCCGGGACGGTAGCGGCTATTGCCACGCGGGATATCGGCTTGGCGGTGATCGGGCTCGGCGGCGGACGCACCCGCCCCGAGGATACCATCGACCCCCGGGTCGGCTTCACGGATCTCGCCGAACCGGGATCGTCCGGGGGGCTGCTCGGGATCGTCCACGCGGCCGACGAGGCCGCCGCCGATCGGGCGGAGGCGGCCCTTCGCGCGGCCTACCGGATGGGCGAGGCACCTGCCGAACGGCCGCCGATCCTCGGATCCGTGCGGGGTACGAGGACGATCGCGCCCTGAGGCAGCGGCCGATGCGAGCGTCGGCTCGGTCGGTCTCACGAATGCCGCGAAGCTTTGTGACGTCCGTCGGCAAGTCGCACGCGTCGCGTAGATCCCGCGCCGCAGATGCGGCAGCACTGCCCGTTGGGCGGAGGATATGATGGCTCGACCGTTCCGCCGTGTCGCGGACCTTGCCCGCGCGCTGACGCGATCAAACCGAGATTCCGGACGGGATCCTAACGCGCCGCCGCCGCCAACTCCCTTCGTGGTCGATGCCGACGTCCCGGTCGATATCGGCTGAATCAAGGTGTTCCGGGCCGAGAACTTTCCGGAATCCGGGCCCAGCCCGTGGCTCGACCAGCCGGACGCGCAGGAGATCATCACGCGGCGCGTCGCGCGGCGGGAGATCACGCCCCGGCAGGCCGAGATCTGCCGGTCCTGGGAGGAGCACGGCTACTACGTCCTGCGCGGCGCCATCGATGCCGACACGATCGACGAGGCCTGGGGCCCCTACGAGGCTGCGATCGCCCGGGGCGACGTGACCCTCGCCCCCGAAAAGGCCGGCGAGGACGATCCGCATCCCGGCCGCTACCTCAATCCGCACCTGAAGGTCGAAGAGATCGGCCAACTCCTGAAGCATCCGGTGCTGGTCAACTTCAGCAGCATGGTGCTGGGTCGCCCCGCGATCCCGTTCCAGACCATCGCGTCCCACAAGGGCAGCCAGCAGGCCGAACACTCGGACTCGATCCACATGACGACCTACCCGGTCGGCTACCTCGCCGCCTGCTGGATCGCCATGGAGGACATCCACGCGGATTCGGGGCCGCTGGTCTACTATCCCGGCACCCACCGCCTGCCGTACCTGTTCAGCCACGATGTCGGCATCTCGCCGGAGGATTTTCAACAGCGCGGCTACGGCGCTTATGTCGAGCACTACGAGCCGGCGATCCCAGCGCGAGATCCAGGACCACGGGGCCAAGCCGGAATACTTCACGGCCCGCAAGGGCGACGTGCTGTTCTGGCACGCGAATCTGCTGCATGGCGGCTCGGCCCGAGCCGATATTCAGCGGTCGCGCAAGGCGCTCGTGCACCACTACTTCGCCGAGGGCTGCGTCTGCTACCACGACCTGTCGGCGACGACCTCGGCGGTCCACGGCCCGGTCGAGAGCCTGCCGACCTGCGGCGCTTCGAACCCGGACGTGGCGGTCCGGGAGCAGATCGCGCTGTAGGGCCTGCTGTCGAAGGCCGGCCGTCGAGTTTCAGGACAGGACGACGCTTTGAGCAGCGCTTGTGTTCCTCCCTCCCCCGCAAAGGGGGAGGGAAAGTTCCCGTGCCGCGAGGGGCACGACTTTTACGAGCGGGCGCAGCGCTAACTTACCAGCGGCCGTAGCCGTGGCGGTGGCCCCAGCCGCCGTGGTGATGGTGGCGCGGACCGAAGCCCCGCGGGCCTCCCCAGCCGTCATGACGACCGCGGCCCCAGCCGCCGTGATGGTGATGGCGCGGACCGAAGCCGCCCTGATCGCGCCAGCCGTGATGACGCGGCCCATAGCCGTACCCGTACTGAACGGTCACGACATCGCTGGCGCCCTGGCGCAATCCGGAATCGATCCCGAGGGGCGCCGCCATGGCGGGGGCTGCGATGGCCAGTCCCCCGACCGCCAGGGCGGCGGCCAAGCGGGTGCGTGCGGTCTTGGTGAACATCGGTGTTCTCCTGCTCCACGCGGGTCGCGGTACCGCGACCGGCTATGGCTCAGGTCTGACACCCGGCAGTTGACGCGAATGTGAGCTGCTCGCTCAGGCCGTGTTCAGCTCAGGGCCGGCGGTAGACCCAAACCCGAGCCGGCGGCAGGTTCAACCAGACCCTGTTGGAACGGTCGGCCGTGTAGCTGCCGGCCTCGCAGCGGGCCGGGATCGGCGGCACCACCGCGTAGGTGAACTGCACGAACGGCGCCCCCGGCTGCATCAGGTCGTGGGCCGTGTTGAGCAGGTCGAGCCGCTGCTCCAGGGGCTTGGTGAACAGAGGCAGGCTCGAGATCGTGGCCGCGGCGGGCTCCGTCAGCGCGTCCCGCAGGCTCGCTCGCATGTCGTAGGCATCGCCTCGGATCACCGTTACACCGGGGAAGCGGCGGGTCAGGAGCTTGCAGAAATCGGGGTTGAACTCGACCAGAATGAGCCGCTCAGGGGCGATGCCCCGCCGGATCAGCGCCTCGGTCACCGGACCGGTGCCGGGGCCGAGCTCGACCACCGGACCCTCGCGACGCGGATCGACATAGGCCGCCATGGTGCGGGCCAGCATCTTGCCGGACGGCGTCACCGCGCCGGTGACGAGTGGGCGTTCCAGCCAAGAGCGTAGGAACCGCGCCTCGTCCTCCAGGGGGTCGCGCCGCGGCCCGAAAATCGCGCTCCGGGGGACGGGAGCCTTCGCGGTAGGACGGCGGAGCGGCGGCAAGTCCTGGATTCCTTGATGCCGAATAAGAATGAAAGGCTATCGACGCCGCTGTCTTACAGTCAAGCTGCAACGGCGCCTAGGGTACGCAAGCCACGCCGGCCGGTTGCATAACAGGCCGGCGGGCCGTTCGGATCCGCCCTCACGGACGGACCGCGCCGCCGAAGAAGTCCCGAACCTTCGAGAAGAAGCCCGCAGACTCCGGATGATTCTCCGGCGAGGCCGATTGATCGAATTCCTGCAGGAGTTCGCGCTGGCGCTTGGTCAAGTTTTGCGGGGTTTCGACGAAGACCTGGATGTAGAGGTCGCCGACCTCCCGAGAGCGGAGCACCGGCATGCCCCTGCCCTTGATGCGGAACTGCTTGGCGGTCTGTGTGCCGGCGGGAATCCGCACCTGGGTCTGCGTGCCGTCGATCACCGGCACAGTGATCTCACCCGCAAGCGCGGCCGTGACCATCGAGATCGGCACTCGGCAGAACAGATCGGCCCCGTCGCGCTGGAAGAACTCGTGCTGCTTGATCGACAGGAAGACGTAGAGATCCCCCGGCGGTCCGCCGCGCAACCCGCTCTCGCCCTCGCCGGACAGCCGGATGCGCAACCCATCATCGACACCGGCCGGCACGTTGATCGAGAGCGTGCGCTCGCGGTTGACCCGGCCCGCGCCTTGGCAGGAGGTGCAGGGATCGTCGACGATCTCGCCGCGGCCGTGGCAGTTCGGGCAGGTCCGCTCGATGGCGAAGAAGCCCTGGGCGGCCCGCACCCGGCCGTAGCCCGCACAGGTCTGGCAGGTCCGGGGCTTCGAGCCGGGCTTGGCGCCCGAACCGTCGCAGGCCTCGCAGGTCACCGAGGTCGGGATCTTGATGGTCTCGGCCTTGCCCGCGTAGGCCTCCTCCAGCGTGATCTCCAGGTTGTAGCGCAGGTCGGCCCCGCGCTCGCGGCCCGGCGCTCCGCCCCGGCCCCTGGCTGGGCCACCGCCGCCGCCACGGCCGTCGCCGAAGAAGTTGTCGAAGATGTCCGACATGAAGTCGCCGAACTCGTTGCCGAATCCGGGTCCGCCCGCGCCGCCCTGGCTGAAGGCCGCGTGGCCGAACCGGTCGTAGGCGGCGCGCTTCTGGCCGTCGGAGAGGCACTGATAGGCCTCGTTGATTTCCTTGAACTTGATCTCGGCGTCCTTGTCGCCGGGATTGCGGTCGGGATGATAGGTCATCGCGAGCTTGCGGAAGGCGACCTTCATCTCGCTTTCCGTGGCGGTCTTGGCGACCCCCAGGATCTCGTAATAGTCCCGCTTCGACATCCCGCCCCGTCTCCGGACAATCCGATCCACGCGTCATTCGGGTTTCCGATGGGCAAGCCCCTTGGTGGGGCGTCGGGGTGATATCCCGACGCATCGGGGTTTCACCCCCAACCGCAGGGCTCTGCCCTGTACCCACGAAAGAGACTTGTCCCTTTCGAAACCCGTGACCGCACGACAGCGAACGAGGCCGGATCGCTCCGGCCCCGTTCGCGAACCATGCATGCCCTTATGCGCGCTTCTTCTGGTCCTTGTCGTCCACTTCCTGGAAGTCGGCGTCGATGACGTCGTCCTTCTTCTCGGAGGAGGCCGCCGCCTCGGCACCGGCATCCGGACCCGCGGCCTGGTTGGCCGCATACATGGCCTCGCCGAGCTTCATCGAAGCCTGCATCAGATCCGTGGTGCGGGCCTTGATGGCCTCGACGTCCTCACCCTCGAGCGCGGTCTTGAGCGCAACCATCGCGGTCTCGATCGCGCCCTTATCGGCGGCCGGGACCTTGTCGCCGTACTCGGTCACCGACTTCTCGGTGGCGTGGATCAGGCTCTCACCCTGGTTCTTCACCTCGACCAGCTCACGGCGCTTCTTGTCGGCCTCGGCATTCGCCTCGGCGTCCTTCACCATCCGATCGATATCCGCGTCCGAGAGGCCGCCCGAGGCCTGGATGCGGATCTGGTGCTCCTTGTTGGTCGCCTTGTCCTTGGCGGTCACATTGACGATGCCGTTGGCGTCGATGTCGAAGGTCACCTCGATCTGCGGCATGCCGCGGGGCGCCGGCGGGATGCCGACGAGATCGAACTGGCCGAGCAGCTTGTTGTCGGCTGCCATCTCGCGCTCGCCCTGGAAGACCCGGATCGTGACCGCGTTCTGGTTGTCCTCGGCGGTCGAGAAGGTCTGGGACTTCTTGGTCGGGATCGTGGTGTTGCGGTCGATCAGCCGGGTGAACACGCCGCCGAGCGTCTCGATGCCCAGCGACAGCGGGGTCACGTCAAGCAGCAGCACGTCCTTGACGTCGCCCTGGAGCACGCCCGCCTGCACGGCGGCGCCGATGGCCACGACCTCATCCGGGTTGACGCCCTTGTGGGGCTCCTTGCCGAAGAAGGACTTCACCACCTCCTGGATCTTCGGCATGCGGATCATGCCGCCGACCAGCACCACCTCGTCGATCTCGGAGGCCGAGACGCCGGCATCCTTGAGCGCCTTGCGGCAGGGCTCGATCGTCCGCTGGACGAGATCGTCCACCAGCGACTCGAACTTGGCGCGCGACAGCTTCAGCGCGAGGTGCTTCGGGCCGGTCTGGTCTGCCGTGATGTAGGGCAGGTTGATCTCGGTCTGCGTCGCCGAGGACAGCTCGATCTTGGCCTTCTCGGCCGCCTCCTTGAGGCGCTGAAGGGCGAGCTTGTCCTTGGTCAGGTCGATGCCCTGCTCCTTCTTGAACTCGGCCGTCAGGTACTCGACGATGCGGTTGTCGAAGTCCTCGCCGCCCAGGAAGGTGTCACCGTTCGTGGACTTCACCTCGAACACGCCGTCGCCGATTTCCAGGATCGACACGTCGAAGGTGCCGCCGCCGAGGTCGTAGACCGCGATCGTGCCGGCCTTCTTCTTGTCGAGGCCGTAGGCCAGCGCCGCGGCGGTCGGCTCGTTGATGATGCGCAGCACCTCGAGACCCGCAATCTTGCCGGCATCCTTGGTGGCCTGACGCTGGGCGTCGTTGAAGTAGGCCGGGACGGTGATGACCGCCTGCGTGACCGGCTGGCCAAGATGCGACTCCGCGGTCTCCTTCATCTTCTGCAACGTGAAGGCGGAGATCTGTGAGGGCGAATACTTCTTGCCGTCGGCCTCGACCCAGGCATCACCGTTGTCGCCGCGGACGATCGGGTAAGGCACGAGGCCCTTGTCCTTCTGGGTCATCGGGTCGTCGTAGGTCCGGCCGACGAGCCGCTTGATGGCGAAGAACGTACGCTCTGGATTCGTGACCGCCTGACGCTTGGCCGGCTGGCCGACGAGGCGCTCGCCGTCATCCGTGAAGGCGACGATGGACGGCGTGGTGCGGGCGCCTTCCGAATTCTCAATGACCTTGGGCTGCGTGCCTTCCATGACGGCCACGCAGGAATTGGTGGTGCCGAGGTCGATACCGATAACTTTACCCATGGTGGGATCCCTCTTTGTGTCGCGTTCAAGCAGACCGCCGAGCCCCGAAGCAGCTCGGCCCATGGCGGTGTCCGAAGATGATGTGAGTATGGGACCCGGGCCGGATCAAGGGCCGTGAACGGCTGAAACCCAGCGCGCAATCCCGCGTCGAGGGCGATATAAGAACCCCCGGACGGGCTCGCAAGGCGAAGCCTGCGCGACCGGGTCGGGCCCGTATGTCCGCGATAACAGATTGTGAGGTCTTGATAATCGCGCCCGCGACCGCCGTTGCTCCGGATGGCGTGATTGCATTTTGTTGCTTCGCTGCCACGTCCGCGCCATCGACGGCGTGTTAACACTTCGACAAGGGGTTGCGTGTGGCCCCACCACTTCGTGTCCTCGTCGTAGAGTCCGATGCGCCCGACCCGCAGCTCCCTGCTCCCCGTCCTGGCGCTCGCCGTCGCGGCTCCCGCCCTGCTCGCTGCCCCACCGGCGCAGGCGCAGAACTTCTTCGAACGCCTGTTCGGCATCAAGCCCGAACGGCCTCCGGTGCCGCCCCGGGGCCTGCCCGAGGCGCCTCCGGCCCCGCTACCGGGGGGCGGCGGTGAGCCCGGCCAAGCCCCGGCCCCCGAGGCGCCTCGAGCGCCCCCGGCGCCGGCCCGTCCGGTGGTGCTCAAGGCGCCCTCGGAGGAGGGCGTGATCGGGCAGGACCTCCAGCTCAACGGAATGTCCGGATCGCTGAAGCTGGAGCGGACGGGCGCCGCCGTCACGGCCCGGATCACGCTCCCGGGGACCAAGATCTCGCAGCCAACGGAATCCTGCACGGTGCCGCTCGGTGCGGGCAGTCCCGTCACGCTGAGTTCCGAAGGCAAGCCCGAAGGGGTGCCGCGCTACGAGGCGGCCGGGGTGGAGTGTCCGCTGCGCCTCGACGTGACCGAGGGCGGTATCCTCGTCTCGACGCTGGGCTCCGGCCCGGTCTGCACCTTCTCGGCCGCGGATTGCGCCACGACCCCCACGGGCCTGTGGGGGCCGGCCCCCGCCACCCTGCTTTCACGGGCCGGCGAGTTCGACACCGCCCGTGGCGCGGCCGACAAAGCGGTGCGCGACAATTACAAGCTGATGACCCAGCGCGCCCGGCGCGAGGACGTGCGGCCGATCGTGACCGAGCAGGCCGCCTTCTCGGCGGATCGGGAGCAGTTCTGCCGGAGCTACGCCCGCGAGGGCACGCACGGCTTCTGCCACCTGCGGTTCACCGAGAACCGGGCGCTCGCCCTCGCGACCCGCCTCGGCGCCAATACCGCGGTACCCACCGCGGCGGCGGTCTCGCGTAGCCGGCCCCGGCCGAAGCCAGCGGTGGAGGGCCTGAACCCCGATGCAGCCGGCGGCGGCGACGCCGTTCCGGAATAGCCGGCACTCGGAGTCGGTCAGGCCCGCCCGGCGGTCATGGACAGCATGGCGGGATCGATGCCGTTGGCGCGCAGGGCACGCTCGTACTTGGCGTCGAGATCCGTGTTGAAGATCAGCGCGGGATCGGCCGGGCAATTGAGCCAGCCGTTGGCCATGATCTCGCTCTCGAGCTGGCCCGCCTGCCAGCCGGCATAGCCCAGAGCCAGCACGGCGCTGGCCGGGCCTTCGCCGCTCGCGATGGCGCGCAGGATCTCGACGGTGGCGGTCAGGCAGATGCCGTCGTCGATGATCAGCGTCGATTGCTGGATGTGGAAGTCGTCAGTGTGCAGCACGAAGCCGCGCCGCCCTTCCACGGGCCCGCCCATCAGGACCGGCATGTGCCCGACCCGCTCGCGCAGGCGAATCGCGTCCGCCTCGGGGGCCACGTCGAGCTGGACCAGCAGATCCGGCATGCTGATGTCGGTGGCCGCCTTGTTGACGATGATGCCCATCGCCCCGTCTGCGGAATGGGCGCAGACATAGATCACCGAGCGGGCGAAGCGCTCATCGGCCATGCCGGGCATCGCCACGAGGAACTGCCCGTCGAGAAAGTCTGGACCGGAGAGCGATGTCTGCCGCGGCGCCGCGTTTCCGGCGTCCGTAGAGGCTGAGCCGGACTCCCGCTGAGGAGCCGAAGGCGATGGATCCGGTTTGCGATGCGGAGGAGACGCCATGGCGCCATGCTACGCCGCGCCCTCCCATTGTCCAGCGGGCAAAAGAGACGCAGCAAGCTTCCACCCAGCTTGTTCGCATCTCTCTTTAGGCCGCAAGATGGCTTTGCTGGTCCGAGTCGCACTCGGTTCGGCGGCAATCGAGGCTCGACGATCATGGCGGGTTCCGCCTCCCTAACCACGTTCGATATCGAGGAGCAGCGCGCGCGGATTGAGCGGGCTCACGAAGAGCCGCACAAATTTGTCGCCGAACAGCACAAGCTCATCGCAGAGCAATCAAAATTGGCTGCCGAGCAGTCGAAGCTCGCCGCCGAGCAGTTCAAGATGACGGCCGAAGCTTCCAAGATGGCTGCGGAGCAGGCCAAGCTCTCAGCCGAAGCTGCCAAGCTCGGGCGCGACCGCAGCATGGCGCCTTGGCAGGTTGCCCTCTCCGGTATGACGGCCGGGGCTGCCCTGTTCGGGGCCGGCGCCGCCTTCATCAAGCTCCTTGGGGCCTGACAGACACAAATCCGCGGCAGGTAGCTCCGAACCTCTCCGTGTCAGGCCCCCCGCCTCGCGAACCAGAAGGCGCTGAAGCCGACGAGCGGTCCGCCGACGGGGAATGCAGCGACAGCCGCAAGCTGGAGCCAAATCGACGGATCCTCCGCGGAAATCGTGCGTCCTGCGATATCGACTGAAGCGGGCGGACAGCCAGCGTCCCGCGGCGCCGGTCACGGATCGCTGATTGGCCCTTGGACATCCTGCACGTCAGGAGGCGGATTGCTCGACAGGTCCCACCGACCACGCTAGGTCAGGCGCGCAAACGCATATGCGCAGCAACGAGGGACCCGCGATGATCCAGGTCGGCGACCATCTGCCCCAGGCCACGTTCCGGGTGAGCGGCCCGGAGGGCCCGATTGCCCGCACCACCGACGACGTGTTCAAGGGCCGCCGCGTGGTGGTGATCGGCGTCCCGGGCGCCTTCACGCCGAGCTGCCACCGCAACCACCTGCCGGGCTTCGTCACCCACAAGGATGAGATCCTCGGCCGCGGCGTCGACGCCATCGCGGTCACGAGCGTCAACGACGTGTTCGTGCTCGACGCGTGGGCGAAGGCGAGCGGCGCCGAGGGTCTGGAATTCCTGGCCGACGGCAATGCCGATTTCGCCAAGGCACTCGGCCTGGAGATGGACGGTACGGGCTTCGGTCTCGGCATCCGCTCGAAGCGCTACTCCATGCTCGTCGAGGACGGGGTCGTGAAGATCTTGAACGTCGAGGAGACGCCCTCCAAGGCCGAGGCCTCGGGGGCCGAGGCGCTGCTGAAGGTGCTCTGAGCAAGGCGTCGGGCGCGCAAGAGGCGCGGCCGCTTGAGGTCGATCCGGGGGCGATCCGCTCCCGGTCTGGCCGGCCCTGATCACATCTGCATCACACTTGCGCGAGGTCGATGGCGTCGAGCCCGTCATGGTGCAGCAGCAGCACCCCGGTCGCCGCCGCAAGCCGGCGGGCCGCCGGCGTGAAGCCGGCATTCGAGACGACGGCGGCGCGGTCGCCCGCCCAGTAGCGCTGGGCCGCGGCCGCCTCCTGCACGGCGGCATTGCCCACGGGCTTGGTCAGGCGCTTGCACTGGATGACGAGGCGCAGACCATTGCGAACCGCCACGATGTCGGCGCCCTGATCGCCGCTCGCCGGGGTCCGGTGCGCCCGCCATCCCGCCCGGACGAGGCGCTCGGCGCAGTAGCGCTCGTAGTCGAGCCCGTCCGCCGGTGCGTCTTCTTCCTCGGGTAGATCGATGGACGCCGCCTCGGCCTCGACGATCGCCAGCATCCGATCCCGCTCGGTCATGGCGAGGTCGGCGTAACGCGGGCCGATCTGGGGCAGCACCGTGCGGTCGAGGAAGTAGTCGCGCTCGCGCAGCCAGCCGTCCTCGATCCAGTTGCCGTAGGCGTCGCGAAAGCTTTCCTGCCGCCGCCGCAGGGCCAGCGTCTCCCCGTGGGCCCGGGCGATGCGGCGCACCTGGGCGCGGAACCGGCGCGGCCGGCCGAGATGGCGCAGCCACACGCCCAGCAGCGCGAGCCCCGTGGCCGCCAGGGCGGGCGGACCATACCAGAGCGCGAACGGACCGCCGATCACGGCCGTCCAGAACAGGCGCGCGACAGGATTGGGCTTACCTTGCATCGGGTCTCAAGGGGCGCGGACGGGTCTCGTGACCCTCGCAAGCGCCCCTTGCCCGATGCCTAACCGCGGCTGAAAACCTGTGGACGCGGACGCGTCCTCAACCCTTCCGGCGCTGGTGGCCGAGGCCCATGCTCTTGGCGAGACTCGACCGGGCCGCGGCGTAACTCGGCGCGACCATCGGATAATCGGCGGGCAGACCCCATTTCTGGCGATATTCGTCCGGGGTCAGATTGTAGTGCGTGCGCAGGTGGCGCTTGAGGGATTTGAACTTCTTCCCGTCCTCCAGGCAGACGATGAAGTCAGGCTGGACCGAGCGCCGGACCGAGACGGCGGGCCGCAGATCCTCGGCCGGCGCGGAGGTGGGCTGGCTCAGCTCGTGCAGGACTGCGTGAACCTTGACGATCAGCGCCGGCAGTTCCGGTGGGGTGACCGGGTTGTTGCTCACGAAGGCCGACACAATGTCGACCGAGAGCGTGAGGAAGTCCGGCTGCCCTTCGACCGTGGAATCCATTCCTTGAAACCTCCTGGCGATCCCGGGCTCTGCCCGTCACTCGGCAGGATGATCGGAATCTGTTTCCGGGCCGCCCGATACAGGCAGATGTGGCGTAGTTACTATTGTGATGTGAATTTCATGGCAAGAACAAATTACAGATGGCCATAGCTGGCGTCTTGGCGAGGACAAAGGGCGCCGGATATTTGATCTGAAGGGTATCTGCAAGCCCTCCGGGCAGCGGCTCATCGCACTGTGACAGGGCCGGAACCGCTGGACGTTGCCCGCGCGGCCAACCGCGCCATGTGGTAAAGCGATAGGGTCGGACCCTGGGCCTTCCGGATCGTGCCCGATCCCGACGTGAGCGAGGGACCCCCCATGCACGCCGGTACGACTGGCCCGCGGGATTGGATTCCGTGACGGCAGCCCCGTGAGCACCTACCGGTTCGACAAGCTGCTGGCGCCCCGTGCGATCGCCCTGGTCGGCGCCGTGGCGCGCGCGGGCTCGGTGGCGCGTAGCGTGCTGGACGGCTTGCGGGCGTCTGGCTTCCCCGGCGCGATCCTGCCGGTGCAGCCCGATCACGACTTCGTGGACGGCCTGCCCTGCGTCCCACAGATCGCGGATCTGCCCACCGTCCCGGACCTCGTCCTGATCGCCGTGCCGCCGCCGCGGGTACCCGAGGTCGTCGCGCAGGCAGCGGCGTCCGGCGCCGGTGCCGCCGTGATCCTGACGGCCCGGCTCGGGTCCGGCCCGGACGATCCGGGACCGACCGCGCATCGGATCGCCCGCGCGCACGGCCTGCGCCTGCTCGGACCCGACAGCGCCGGCCTCGCCGTGCCGGGCGCCAAGCTCAACGCCAGCCTGTTCGCCCACGCCCCCGCCGCAGGCGACCTCGCCCTCGTCTCGCAATCCGGCACGGTCGCGGCCGCAATCGTCGAGTGGGGCGCCCGCCACGGGACGGGCTTCTCGGCGGTGCTCTCGCTGGGCAGCGTGCTCGACATCGGCGTAGCCGATTGTCTTGACCATTTCGCCGCCGATTACCGCACCCGCGCGATCCTGCTCTGCCTCGACCGGGTCGCGGATGCCCGACGGTTCATGTCGGCGGCCCGCGCGGCGGCCCGCGCCAAGCCCGTCGTGGTCCTGCGCGCCGGGCGGCACCGGCCCGACACCCGCGCCCCCGAGACTCATACGGGCGCGCTCGCTCGGCCGGACGCGGTCTACACCGCGGCCTTCCGGCGGGCCGGTCTGTTGGCGGTGCAGGATCTCGACGAAATGTTCTCCGCCGTCGAGACCCTGGGGCGCCAGCGCCCGTTCCCCGGCGACCGGCTCGCGATCCTGTCGAATGGCCGCGGCATCGGCCTGCTGGCCGCCGACAGGCTGATCGAGCGCGCAGGCACCATGGCCGATGCCGCCGAGGCGGAAGGGCGCCCGGCCGGCAATCCCCTCGACCTCGGCATCGACGCGGCGGGACCAGCCTTCGCGGCCGCCCTGGAGCCGATCCTCACGGATCGCGTCAGCGACGCCGTGCTGGCGATCCACGTCCCCACCGTGCGCTCGGATGCAGGCGAGGTCGCGAACGCGATCGCCGACACGGTCAAGCGCGTCCGCGCCGGCCAGACGCGCAAGAAGCCGCTTTTCGCTGTCTCCCTGGGCGATGCCGAGGCGGCGCGGGAAGCGTTTGCACGCGCGGGGCTCCCGCATTTCTCGACGGATTCCGAAGCGATCGAAGGCTTCCTGCACCTCGTCCGCTACCGCGAGGCGCAGGACGACCTGATGCGCACGCCGGACTCGCTGCCGCGCGACTTCTCCCCCGACACGGCCCGGGCCCGCTCGATCATCGCGGGCGCCCTGCGCCACGGGGCGGCGTGGCTCGATCCGATCGCGGTGAACGGCCTCCTCGAAGCCTACGGGATCCCGATCGTGCCGATCACGCTGGCCCCCGACAAGGACGCCGCGGCGGCGGCGGCCTGGCCGATCATCGCGGCCGGCGGCACGGTGGCGCTCAAGGTCGTCTCCCCCGACATCGTGCACAAATCCGATATCGGCGGGGTCCACCTCGATCTGACCAGCGAGGCCGATGTCCGCGAGGCGGCGCGCAGCATCCTGATAAGGGCCCGGCGCGAGCGCCCGGATGCGCGCGTCACCGGCTTCGCGGTGCAGCCCATGGTGCGCCGGGGCCAGCGCCGGGAGCTGATCGCAGGCCTCGCGGAGGATCCCGTGTTCGGCCCCGTGGTGGTGTTCGGGCGGGGCGGCACGGCCGTCGAGGTGATCGACGACCGGGCCCTCGGCCTGCCGCCGCTCGACCTGATCCTCGCCCGCGACCTGATCGGCCGCACCCGGGTCGCCCGGCGCCTCGAAGCCTATCGCGACGTGCCGGCCGCCGACATGTCGGCGATCGCGCTGACGCTGGTGAAGCTGTCTCAGCTCGCCACCGACCTGCCGCAGGTCCGCGAGCTCGACATCAACCCACTGCTCGCCGACGAGACCGGGGTGCTCGCCCTCGATGCAAGGGTGCGGATCGGCCGCTCGGAGCGGGGCCGGCATGGGCGGGGCCATCCACGCTTCGCGATCCGGCCCTACCCGGCGGAATGGGTGCGGACCCTTAATCTCAAGGACCGGACCATCCGCGTGCGGCCCGTGCGCCCGGAGGACGAGGGACTGTTCCTGACCTTCTTCCAGGGGCTCGATCCGGAGGATCTGCGCCTGCGCTTCTTCGGACCGGTGCGTGCCTTCAGCCACGCCTTCCTGGCCCGCCTGACGCAGCTCGATTATGCCCGCGCCATCGCGTTCGTGGCGACCGAGGTGGACGCGCAAGGGGGCGAGCGCATGCTCGGCGCCGTGCGGCTCCACGCCGACGCCAACCACGAGAGCGGCGAATACGCCATCGCGGTGGGGCGCGATGCCCGGGGCACGGGGCTCGCCTTCGCGCTGATGCGCCTGATGATCGACTGGGCGCGCTCCGAAGGGATCGGCCATGTCGAGGGCTCGGTGCTGGCCGAGAACCGGCCGATGCTGGCGGTCTGCCGCCGCCTCGGCTTCACGCAGGGGCGCGATCCGGAGGATCCGGGCTTGGTGAAGGTGCAGTTGCCGCTGGCGGTGGGATCACCGACCGGAGGTTAGGCCGGCGCTCAGCTTGGCAAGATCCCGTTCGATCGGGCGCGCGTCAGCCAGATCCACCACGCTGCCTTCGTCCCTGGCGCGTCGTCGGGTCCGGTCGGAACCGGGGCGGTCTGGCCGGCCAGACGTGGGGATCGATCCGATCCCGCACGGTGAGGAGGAAGCGCAGGAACGCGTCCGGGTCGTCCCACGCGATCCGCATCGTGTCGTTTTCCGTCTCCCGCCAGATCGCCTTCGCCTCGGCGAAGGTCACGGTGCCATCCGTCAGCTCTGTGATGAACGCCGCGACGAGGCGGTGCTCGGCCTTCATCAGTCATTGGAGCGCGGCTTCGAGGAGCGCCCGCTCATCGTCCCGGACTTGCCCCATGGCCGGCCCGAGGCCGGCATCCGCGAAATAGGCCTGCCAGTGCACGGCGTTGCCGAAGCGGATGAAGGCCGCCCGCGTCGTCGTGGCCGGCGGGCCGAAGATCGTCTCCTTGACGCGTGCGGGTGGGCCGGCCCTGCGGGCCATCTATTCCTCCATGGACCGCTTGAACGCCTCAGCGTGATCCGGATGCCAGCGCGAGAGCGCCGGCCGGTTCTCGATGATGTCGCCCGCCGCCCAGGCGATCCGCTTTTCGTCCTGCGCCCGGGTGGTCTCGTTGTCGGGACAGAGGATGTAGAAATCCCCCGCCGCCAGTCGCTCCAGCAGGAACGCCACCGTCTCCTCCGGCGCCCAGGCACCGGCCGGCTTCTCGGCGACGCCGCGGGCCTTGGTCAGCCCCGTATAGACGAAGCCCGGGATCAGCAGGTGCGCGGTGGTGTGGCAGCCCTCGCGGTTGCGAAGCTCGTGCGCAAGTGCCTCGGTGACCGCCTTCACCCCGGCCTTCGAGACGTTGTAGGGCGCGTTGCCGGGCGGCGTGGTGATGCCCTGCTTCGAGCCGGTCACGATCACGGCGCCGGGCTTGCCCCCCTCGATCATGCCGGGCGCGAAGGCGTGGATGCCGTTGACCACGCCCCAGAGGTTGGTGCCAAGGATCCGCGCCCAGGTGTCGGCATCGGAGAACAGCTTGCCGCCGGCCTCGATCCCGGCGTTCAGCATGACGATCGCGGGCGGCCCACCCCGCGCGACGGCGGCCGCCAGGGCCTCCACGGCGCTCCGGTCGGAAACGTCGGTCGGCACCGCGCGGACCTCGACGGCGGCGAGTTCGGCCACGGCCGCTCGGGCAGCATCGAGCGCCGGCCCCGGCAGGTCGGCGAGCCAGACATTCATGCCCGCCCGCGCGAAGGCCTGCGCGGCGGCGAGCCCGATGCCGCTCGCAGCACCCGTGACGACGGCGCTGCGGCCGGGGCTGATGGCGGGGTGCTGGCTCATGACGGATCCTCGGCTGGATGGCGCCCTTCAGATGGGGCGAGCCCGGATGAAGGCGAGTTGGCGCGCCGGATCGGACGGAGGCCCGCCCGCAGACTCAGCGGATCGTAACCTCCGCCACCGCATGCTCTCATACCGGTGATCCCACCGAACCCGAGGAGGCGGCATGCCGATCGTTCCGAGCCGCCGCTCCCTTCTCGCCGGAATGGCCTGCGCGGGGCTCGCGCCGGCCGCGCGGGGGGCCGCGCCCGCCGGGTTCGGGCCGCTCGGCCGCCCATCCTGGTCGAGCGACAGCCTTCAGGCCGCCGCCGCCGCGAAGGGCCTGCTCTACGGCTGCGAGGTGCCGTTCCACCGCTTCGAGTCCACGCCCGCCTACCGGCAGGCGGTGGCACGGGAATGCGGCCTCCTGGTCTGCGGCACCGAGATGAAGATGGAGGAGGTGCTGCCCGCTCCAGGCAAGACCGACTTCGCCCGGGGTGATGCGATCCTGCGCTTCGCCCGCGCGAACGGCCAAAAGATGCGCGGCCATACGCTCGTCTGGCACGCGGCGCTGCCGCCCTGGGTGGGCCCGCTGCTCGGACGGGCGAGCGCCGCGCAGGGCGAAGACTTCATGCGGCGCTGGATCGAGACCGTGGCGGGCCATTACCGCGGGCAGATCGTCGCCTGGGACGTGGTCAACGAGATTCTGGGCAACGAGGCCGATCCCGACCGCGGCGGGGGCCTGCGCGACTCGCCCTGGCTCGCCTCGATCGGCCCTGGCTACGTCGATCTCGCCTTCCGGATCCTGCACGAGACCGACCCGGCCGCCGCCGGCACGTGGAACGAGGATGCGGTCGAGCAGGGCGCGCCCTGGATGGAGGCCAAGCGCACCAAGGTCCTGCGCCGGCTGGAAGCGATGCGGGCGCGCGGCGTGCCGATCCGGCGCTTCGGGCTGCAATCGCATCTCACCAGCACGATCCCGATCGACCAGGGCCAGCTCCGGCGCTTCCTGCGCGAGATCGGCCAGATGGGCCTCGGCATCGCGATCACCGAACTCGACATCGACGACCGGGCCTTCCCGTCCGACGTGCTCACCCGCGACCGGATGGTAGCCGACTACGCAAGACGCTACCTCGACGTGGCTCTGGACGAGCCGGCTCTGCTCGATGTCGTGACCTGGGACATCTACGACCCGGACACGTGGTTGAACGACCATCCCTACCGCAAGCGGCCGGACAGCCTGCCCCAGCGCGCCCTGCCGTTGGACGCGCAGTTCCGGCGCAAGCCCCTCTGGTATGCGATGAAAGCAGCGTTCGCGGCGGCACCGGACCACAGTGGCGCGCGGGAGCGGCTCAGGCGGGCGTGACCCCGGCCTGACGTCCCCCCTCGGCGAGGATCGGCTGGGGCGGCCGGTCCGCGAGAAGCCATCGGCGCAGCCGCGCGCAGGGGCGCTCGACGAGTGTGTACATCCCCCAGCACCAGAGCAGCGTCGGCGGGAAGGCCACGAGCATCAGCGACAGGCCGTGTAGGCTCGGCTTCAGGTGCAGCACCAGCGCCACCACGGCCATGTGGGCGAGGTAGAAGCTGTAGGACCACAGCCCGAGCTGGCGCATCGGCCGGCTGGCCAGCAGCCGCACCGCGGGTCCCTCGCCCTGCAGCAGATAGGCGAAGGGCACGAACAGGGCCGCGCTCTGGAGGGTGTAGCGCAGGGTCTCGCGGAAGGCGTCGTTCCGCACCGCCAGAGTGCCGAGGATCACCGCGAGGCTTAAGCCCACGTGCCACGCCTTCGGCCGCCATGCCGCGTCGGCCGGGATCACCGGGTTGTTCCATAGGGCGAGGCAGCAGCCGAACAGGATCGCGTCGATGCGGGTATGGGTCCAGGAATAGTTCAGGCTGTAATCGGAAAGCCGCCAGACGTTGACACAGCGGATCGCCAGCACCGCGGCGCAGATCCCCAGGCAGGCGAGCGCGGCCCGGCGCGGGTTCAGCCGCCCGAGCCACAGGATGTAAGCCAGGGGGAAGACGAGGTAAAAATGCTCCTCGATGGCGAGGCTCCAGAGCGGCACGGGCAGCACCGCCTCGGTGCCGAACAGGCCGGGATAGTTTGTCAGGAACGTCGCCTGGCCCAGGATCGCTGCGGGCTCGACCGGCATCCAGTCGAGCAGCCCCAGCGCGTAGAGCCCGCCCGCGGCGAGCAGGGTGAGATACATCGGCGGCAGGATGCGCAAGGATCGCCGCAGGTAGAAGGCGGGGAGCGAGACCGCGCCGGCCTGCGCCTGCTCGACCCGCAGCAGGGTGGTGATCAGGTAGCCGCTGAGGAAGAAGAAGACCGTGACCCCGAACCCACCGGGGACGACGTGGCTGTAGCCGCAATGGGCCGCGAACACGATCAGGATGGCGAGCGCCCGCACCCCGTCGAGCTGCGGCAGGTAGGGCATCGCTGCGGGGATCTGCGTCCGGGATTCCGGCATGGTGGGGCGGCTCTTCCTTCGCGGCCAGGACGACCTCAAGCCAATCAAGGTGCGGTATTTCCAACGCCGCCGACATCCGTAGACGCCGCGGTGCTTCGAAAGACGTCGCGGGATGGTGAATCTGCTCTTCGAGACGTCTTTCCGATAGGAGGAGATTGGTAACCACGCCGCCCCATCATGCCGCCGATCCGCCCCGAGTCGGGCGCCGTCGGGAGTGTTGCGTATGGGCCCGATCCGTTCCCGCCATCATGCCCGCCCCGGGGCCGCGCTCGGCGCGGGCCTGTCGCTGCTGACGCTGCTCGGCGCCACCGTCGATGCAGCCGCGCAGGGAGCCCTGGCGCCCGCCGCGCCGGTGAGCGTGGCACCCGTTCCGCCTGTCGCCGTCCCGGTCTCCCCGCCGCTGGTCGCGCCGGATGGCGGGGTCACGAAAGGACAGGAGGCCAAGGCTCCCGACCCCAAGGCGGCAGAGGCGAAGGGCACCGAGGTGAAAGCCGTCGAGCCCAAGCCCGCCGCATCCGGATCGAGCGACGCCAAGCCCGTCGAGGCTGCGGCGCCGAATGCCAAGCCGGCTCCAGGCAAGCCGCAGGAGGCCGCCAAGCGATCGCGCGAGCCGGCCCCTCTGGTCTACGCCAAGGTCTCGGCCGACCCGAGCCCGACGCTGACGGCGCGCACCTTCCTCGACACGCTCCGCGCCGCCGAGCGTTACGCGGCCTTCGCGGAGGCCGGCGGCTGGGAGCGGATGCCCGAGGATCTCGCGCGCCTGAAGCCCGGCGAGCGCAGCCCGGCAATCCCGGCTTTGCGCCACCACCTGACGCTGACCGGCGACCTGCCGGCGGACGCGCCCCCGAGCGACCGCTTCGACCCGCCGCTCGTCGCGGCGATCGCGGCCTTCCAGGGCCGCCACGGGCTGCCCGACAGCGGCATCCTGGGCCGGCTCACCATCAACGCGCTCAACGTGCCGGCGACCGTGCGCCAGAAGCAGCTCGCGGCGTCGGCGGCCCGGCTGATGGGATCGAAATTCCCGTTCGGCGAGCGCTACGTCGTGGTCAACATCCCCTCGGCCGCCGTCGAGGCGGTGGAGAACGGCACGGTCGTGCGCCGCTACGTCGCCGTCGTCGGCTCGCCCGACAAGGCAACGCCGCCGGTGGAGACCCGGATCACCGACATCAACTTCAACCCGACCTGGACCGTGCCGGCTTCGGTGGTGAAGAACGAGATCATCCCGCAGATGCGGAAGAATCCAGGCTATCTCGCCAAGAACCATATCCGCATCCTCGGGCCGACTGGCGATGTCGACCCGACCCGGATCGACTGGGCGGGCGAGAAGGCGGTCAACTACACGCTGCGCCAGGATTCCGGCTTCGACAATTCGCTCGGCCAGGTGCGGATCGACATGCCGAACCGTTTTGCCGTCTACATGCACGACACCCCGGCGAAATCGCTGTTCGCCGCGAGCGTACGCTTCCACAGCCACGGCTGCGTCCGGGTCGGTCAGGTGAAGGAGCTGGTCGGCTGGCTGCTGCAGGGCACGGTTGGGCCGAACGGGCCGGGCAGCACCTGGGGGCCGATCGAGATCGAGACCGGCATCGCCGATGGTGAGCGCCGCGACATCAAGCTGCCGAAGCCCGTGCCGGTGTCGTTCGTGTACCTGACGGGCTACGCAACCCCGGACGGGAAGGCGCACTTTCGCGACGACATCTACAAGCTCGACACGCCGGCTCCTGAGCCCGCCGCCACGGGGGCGATTCCGCCGGCCATTGCCGTAGCTGCACCGCCCGCGGTCGTCAGTCCCCCGGCCCGGAAAACCGCCGTGCCCGCCCTCGCGAAGCCGGCTCCGGTGGGCGAACTTCAGCCGATCAAGAAGGTGGAGCGTCGGCAGCCGGAACCTGCGGCCCGCGTGAACTGATCCCGGTTCGGCCGGCGCGGCGCTTCCACCGGGCGGGGCGGCCGAAGGCTTGCATCGCGGCGCCGCGGGCGGCATCCGCTTGCCCGTCATCCCGGAGCCGCCATGGCCTTTGCCTGCACCATCCCTGCGACGCCCACCGTCCAGCAGGACGATCCCGCCGTGCGGATCACCCGCTGGGACTTCCCGCCGGGTGCGGTGACGGGCTGGCACGAGCATGGCTGGCCGTATTTCGTGGTGATGCTGGTGGACGGGATCCTGCGCGTCCACGACGGCGCCGCGGTCAGCGAGACGGCGCTCGCGGCCGGCCAGTCCTACATGCGCCCGGCCGGCATCCGGCACGATGTCATGAACGGATCCGAGCACCCGATCGCGTTCATCGAGATCGAGGTGAAGCGCCCGGACGCCCTGGTCACCCTTACGGCCGCCTGAACGCGAAAGGGCCGACCTCGCGGCCGGCCCTCCCCAAGACGTCTTGAAAAAAATCAGCGCTGGACGACGACCTTCGTGCCGACCTTGGCGTGGGTGTAGAGGTCGGTCACGTCGTCGTTGGTCATGCGGATGCAGCCCGAGGAGACGGCGGTGCCGATGGTCTCCGGCTCGTTCGAGCCGTGGATCCGGTAGATCGAGCCGCCGAGATACATGGCGCGGGCACCGAGCGGGTTCTCGAGACCGCCCTTCATGTAGCGCGGCAGGTCGGGCCGGCGCTTCAGCATGGTCGACGGCGGACGCCAATCCGGCCATTCGCGCTTCATCGTGATGGTCTGCACGCCGCCCCAGGTGAAGCCCGGACGGCCGACACCGACGCCGTAGCGCAGGGCCTGACCGCCACCCAGCACGTAGTATAGCCGCCGCTCGGCGGTCGAGACCACGATCGTGCCGGCGCCATACGGGCCGTTATACGCCACGGTTTCGCGTGGGATCGCCGACATTTGCGGGACCGCCGCGTCGGCGCTCAGCGGGTCGGCGGGGTTGAGGGAGGCGTTGGCCACCGGCACCGCGACGGTCTCGACGGCCTGCGGGCGGACGCGCACGGAGAGCGCGTCGTTCAGCGGCTGGCGGGTCAGCGGGTCGATCTCGTAGGACAAAGCTGGGGCGGCGCAAGCGGCCGCGCCCAGAAGCCCGATCAGGGCGGGAACAATACGACGCATCAAAGCCTCTCGGGGCAGGCGCGGACTCTGGCGGGAACGCGGCGAATACCGCGGCACGATGCCGTGCCGATCGTCGCCAAGGGGTAAACGCTCGCGCCCCAAAGCCAAGTCTGAAACCGGCTTCTCAGTCTGGTTCCGACCACCCGTGACTCGATGGCAACACTGTGGCAGCTTGGCCGTATCGCCCCGGATGATGGAGGCCGCGTCCCTGGTCAGGCCTCGTCGGCGGCGAGCCAGATCGCGGGCTCCCGCGGCACCGGCCGGACCGGGGCATGGTGCGCGCCGTGGATCGTCCCGTGGGGCGCGGGCAGGCCGCGGATCTGGGCGAGTTCGGCGAGTTCCGGCGCCTGCGCGGTGTCGTCGGCGTTGAGGAACAGGCCACGGGCCCGGGCGAGGCGGCCGAGATCGGCCCGGCTGGTCCAGACGCTCTGGGCCGGGCTGGTCAACAGAGCCAGGGCCAGCGGCGCCAGCCACAGGGCAAGCCACGCATTGCCGACGAAAACCAGTGCGGCGGCGATCAGCGTGCCGACAACCACGGCGTCGGCCTGGAGCCGGAACGCCTCGCCCCAGGAGACCTGCCGGTCGTCGCGATCCTGTGTCTCCCAGCGCACCACCCGGCCGAAGAAGGTCGCCACCACGGCGCCGGCGGTGAACAGGGTGAGGACCGGCCAGAGGACGACCCAGGCGGCCTGTTCCAGGGCGGCGCTCGCCAGCAGCGACCGGGTCCCGCCGAAGGCGGCCCGGCGCTCAGGGGACCCGAGGACGTGGCCGAGGCTCAGGAGCTTCGGCAGGGCCAGCACGGTGACGCTGAGGGCGGCGAGCGTGTGGGCGGCGGCTCCGGTCCCGCTCAGCCCGTAGGCCAGGAGGCCGAGATCGCCGGTCCGGGCGGCCTGCCAGGCGGCGAGCCCGAGGAAGGCGATCCACAGGGGCAGCATCCCATAGGAGACGATCCCGACCAGGAAGTGCCAGCGGCTGGCGGCATGCAGCCCCGCCCAGGGCAGCACCCGCAGGTGCTGAAGATTGCCCTGGCACCAGCGGCGCTCACGGCCGAGCAGGTCGACGAGGTTGGTGGGCATCTCCTCCCAGGTGCCGCCCATCTCGGGCAGCAGCCGCACCTCCCAGCCGGCGCGCACCATCAGCGCCCCCTCGACGATGTCGTGGCACAGGATCTCGCCGCCGAGCGGCTCCCGACCGGGCAGCCGGGGAAGCTGAGCGTGCTCCGCGAACGCCTCGATCCGCAGGATCGCGTTGTGGCCCCAGTAGCTGCCCTCCGGCCCCTGCCAGGTCTCCAGGCAGCGCAGCGCCAGCGGCGCGTAGAGGCGCACGGCGAATTGCTGAATGCGAGCGAACAGCGTGTCCCGGCCCGCTGCGTACGACACGGTCTGGATCAGGCCGGTGCGGGGGCTCTCGTGCATCAGACGCACGAGGCGGCCCATGGCGGTGCCGGTCATGAGGCTGTCGGCGTCGAGGACGATCATGAAGGCGTACTCGACGCCATAGGTGCGGCAGAACTCGCCGATGTTGCCAGCCTTGCGGCCGACATTCTCCGTCCGGCGCCGGTAGCGGATCCGCGGCAGGGCCGGGTCGCTGGATGCCCAGGCCTGGATCCGCGCGTATTCGTGCTCCTCCACGGCGGCGATGGCACCGTCTCGGGTGTCGGACAGGATGAAGATGTCGATATCCCCGGTTCCCGCCTCGGCAAGCGAGCGCGCCATCACCCGCAGGCGGGCGAAGACCGCCACGGCATCCTCGGCGTGGATCGCCATCACGGCGGCCGTGCGGCCCGCCGTCGCGGGCACGGCGTCCACCAGCTCGGCGGTCCGCAGCTCGGATCGGCGTTCCAGTTCCGACTTCGCCCGGTCCCCCAGCAGGGTAGCGACGAGCCCGTAGGCGTATTGACAGGCCGTGAACGCCTGCCATCCCATCAAGACGCTGAACAGCCCGAGCACTGCCCAGGCCAGCGGGCTGACACCCGCCGGATAGGCGAGCGCGGCGAGCCACGCGATACCCCCCGCCGTGACGAGGGTCGGGACAGCGAGGGCGAGGCGCCGGGTGCGCAGAGCCCGCGCCGGGCGCTTGCCGCTCCAGATCTCGCGGGGAAGAACCGATTCCGACGGATCGGGCTTGGCCGGACACGCGTTCCGATGCATCGGCTCGATGGAGGCGGCGACCCCCGAGGATGTGGCGCGAGGAGGGATGGCGCGTGACGACATGGCGCGAGGAACTCGACCGTGGAAGGCTGCCGGCGACCCCGCCGCTTGAGGCCGGGAGCCGATGACCATGGACACCGATATGCGGGGCAAGGACACGGAGCCGACCGGGCTGCATGGGCAGCCGGACGCCGAACGGATCGATCCCCCCTCCCGGCGCCGCGTTCTTCGAACTGTCCTGACCGCGGCTGCCGGCACAGTTCTACCTAGCGTAGCTGAGCTGAATGGGTCCAGAACGTGGGCCGGCCCGGCGCTTCCGTCGCAGGGCGTACGCTCGGGGGGGACGCAGCTGGGCCGGATGACCTTCGAAGCGCTCTCCGAGGAGGCCGCGCGCCGGGCCGCTGCGCCCTACGCGGCACCGCCCGAGGACCTGCCGGCCGCCCTCGCCGGACTCGATTACGACGGCTACCGGGCCATCACGTTCCGGGCCGCCGAGAGTCTGCGCCTCGGTCCGCTGTTCAGCGCGCAGCTCTTCCACCGCGGCTTCCTGCAGCGGAAGCGCGTAGACCTCTCCTTTCAGCCCCTCGACGGGCCCGCCCGCCCGATCGCCTACGAGAGTCGGCTGTTCGATCTGGGCCGGCAGCTCGCCGGCCAGAGCTTCGCGCCCGATCTCGGCTTCGCGGGCTTCCGCCTGCACTACGCCTTCCGCGATACGCCCGCCTGGCGCCCGAAGGGGTTTCAGGAGGAGTTTCTGGTGTTCCTCGGCGCCTCGTATTTCCGCCTGCGCGCCGGCAACCAGGAATACGGGCTCTCGGCGCGGGGCCTCGCCATCGGCACGGGCGCGCCGGAGGGCGAGGAATTTCCGGATTTCGTCGCCCATTGGCTCTGCGAGCCCGAACCCGGGGCCCACAGCCTGACGGTGCTCTCGCTCCTCGACAGTCCGAGCGTGGCCGGTGCCTACCGTTTCGTCATCAGCCCCGGTGATCCGGCGCGGATCGACGTCACCGCCGCGCTGCATCCGCGGATTCCGCTCGCCAAGCTGGGTCTCGCGCCGCTCACCAGCATGTTCCTGCACGGCGAGAACGGGCCCGGCGCCCGGGGCGCCAAGCCATTCGATGATTTCCGCCCGCAGGTGCACGATTCCGACGGGCTCTGCGTCGCTGCAGGGACCGACCGGCTGTGGCGGCCACTTGTCAACGGGCGTCGGCAGCCGCAGATCTCAGCCTTCGCGTCGAAGCCGCTCGCAGGGTTCGGGCTGCTGCAGCGCGAGCGGAACTTTGCCACCTATCTTGACGTGGAGGCTCGCCAGGAGGCGCGGCCCGGCCTGTGGGTGAATCCCGATCCCGCTGGGGGCGCTTTCGCGGCCGGCGCGGTGCAGCTCTACGAGATCCCCTCGGTCGAGGAATACATGGACAACATCGTGGCGGCGTTCGTGCCGGACGCGCCGGCGCAGCCGGGGACGGCCCTGCACCTCGCCTACGGGTTGACCACCGTGGGGGCCGAGCCGGTGCCGGCGATCCCCGAGACGGCGCTGGCCCGGGTGACCTCGACGCGATTCGGCTCGGCGGAGCGCCTGCGGCCCCTGACGCCGCCGCGCCCGGAGCGACGGCTCTGCGTGATCGATTTCGCGGGGCCGGGCCTGCCTGCAGGGCCGGACGAGTCGGTGATCGCGGAGGTCTCGGCCAGTGCCGGCACGATGCACGAGCCGGTCTCCAACTTCGTACCGCAGACCGGCGGTTGGCGGATCTATGCGGAGTGGCGCCCGCCGGAGCCGATGCCAGCCGGCGATGTCGTGCTCCGAGCCCGCCTCGTCCGCGGCGGGGTGCCGCTCAGCGAGACCTGGGACGCCGCCGTCTAGGCGGATCGTGCCTCAGGCGGGTCGTGGTTTCGAAAGGTCGAGACCATTGGCGGGTCCAGGGCAGAGCCCCGGTCCTCATCTCAGGGCTCCGCCCCGAGACCCCGCCAAAGAGCTCGCCCTTTGGAATCCCTAGGGTTTCGGCGGCGATGTTACGCCGTGCGCTGCGCCTGCTCCCGACGGCGGGCGAGGCGGGTGGCGCCGTAGACCTCGCTCAGGCGGCGCCGGGCCGCGGAGATCGGCGGGGCCTGCCGCTCGTCATGGGCGGCCGCGATGATGCGCAGGGTGGCGGCGACCGAGCGCTCCAGACGGCGCTCAGCGAGGGCGGCCGCGTCCCGATAGGTGTCGAGCATGCGATGATCCCTTGTGCGTGGCGGCTTCCGCCCTCTGGCGGGGCGGTGACCGGCGGCACCGGCAGAGTTCATCTCCGTCTTGACGGTATGATGGCAGCTTGGCCGTAAGCCGGGGACAGCGCGTCAGCGCAGCTCCTCGTGCCACGTCCGGCCATCGCGCTCGATCAGCGCGATGGCGGCGGTCGGCCCCCAACTGCCGGCCGGATAGGGCCGGGGTGCCTCGGGCCGGTCGGCCCAGACCTTGAGCACGCCGTCCGCCCAGGCCCAGGCTGCCTCGACCTCATCGCGGCGCATGAACAGGGTGGCGTTGCCGCGGACCACGTCCATCAGCAGGCGCTCGTAGGCGTCGGGGTAGCGCTGCTTGAACGTTTCCTCGAAGGAGATGTCGAGGTCGGTCGGGCGCAGGCGCAGGCCGCCGGGCCCCGGATCCTTGGTCATCACCTCGAGCTTCATGCCCTCCTGCGGTTGCAGGCGGATCACCAGGCGGTTCGGCTCGCGGCCGAAGGCCTCCTCGGGGAAGATCGAGAACGGCGAGGCACGGAATTGCACCACGATCTCGGAGAGTTTCCGGGGCAGGCGCTTGCCGGTGCGCAGGTAGAACGGCACACCGGCCCAGCGCCCCGACTGGATCTCGACCTTCATGGCCACGAAGGTCTCGGTCCGGCTCTCATGGCCGAGTTCGGTGAGGTAGCCCTCCACCGGCTTGCCGTCGACCGCGCCCGCCACGTACTGCCCGCGAACGGTCACGGTCTGGATGTCGTGGGTGGTGATCGGCTTGAGGGCGCGCAGCACCTTCAGCTTCTCGTCGCGGACCGAATTGGCTTCCAGGTTGAGCGGGCTCTCCATCGCGGTGAGGCAGAGCAGCTGCAGGATGTGGTTCTGCAGCATGTCGCGCATGGCGCCCGAGGTGTCGTAGTAGCCGGCCCGGCCCTCGACGCCGACGGTCTCGGCGACCGTGATCTGGACGTGGTCGATCACGTCCGAGGTCCAGAGCCGCTCGAAGATCGTGTTGGCGAAGCGCAGGGAGAGCAGGTTCTGGACCGTCTCCTTGCCGAGGTAATGATCGATCCGGAAGATCTGCGATTCGGGGAAGACCTCGCCGACCGCGTCGTTGATCGCCTTGGCGGATTTCAGATCCTTGCCGATCGGCTTCTCCAGCACGACACGGGACTTCTCGCCGACCAGCCCGTGGGCCGCGAGGTTGCGGCAGATCGAGCCGTAGAGGTCGGGGGAGGTGGCGAGGTAGTAGGGCCGCACCTGGTCGGGCCGCTCGTCGAGCTTGGCCACGAGGTCGTCCCAGCCACTGTCGCCAGCGCCGTCGACCGCCACGTAGTCGACGTGGTCGAGGAAGCGCTGAAGCATGTCCTCGTTCAGATCGGAGGCCGGCACGAAGCGCTTGAGGGCGTCGCGGGCGTGCTCGTGGAAGGCGTCGCGCGACAGCTCCGAGCGCGAGGCGCCGATGATCCGGCTGGTCTCCGGGATCTGGCCATCGCGGAAGCGGTAGAACAGGGCCGGCAGAAGCTTTCGTGCGGTCAGATCGCCGGTCGCGCCGAACACGACGCAGTCGAAGGAAGCGACGGGGATGATCGTGGCCAAGTGCGGCTCCCGGTTGTCGTGCGCTGATCCCGCGCGGCGCGTGCGCCGCACACACCTAGCCTGGGAGCCAGAGCTTCGCCAGACGAGGGCCGCCCTCGCATAGTTCGGGCCGTCGGCAGGACCGAAGCGCTCAGCCCCCCGTGACGCTCATGTGCCGCGGCACGGCGGCCGGACGCTGGCGCTCGATGACGAAATCGTGCCCCTTGGGCTTGCGGGTGATCGCCTCCACCACAGCCGCCGCAAGAACGGCATCATCTTGCGAGGCGCGCAGCACCGCCCGGAGGTCGGCCGAATCCTCCTGGCCCAGGCACAGGTAGAGCTGGCCGGTGCAGGTCAGGCGGACCCGGTTGCAGCTCTCGCAGAAATTATGGGTCAGCGGCGTGATGAAGCCGAGGCGGCCGCCCGTCTCCTCGACCCGGACGTAGCGGGCCGGCCCGCCGGTCCGGTCGGGCAGGGGGGTGAGCGTGTAGCGGGTCTCCAGGCGCTGCCGGGCGACCGACAGGGGCAGGAACTGATCGGTCCGGTCCGCCTCGATCTCGCCGAGCGGCATCACCTCGATCAACGTCATGTCCATGCCGAGGCCGTGGGCCCAGGCGATCATGTCGGGGATCTCGTCGGCGTTGAGGTCGCGGAGCGCCACCGCGTTGATCTTGACCTTCATCCCGGCCGCCCGGGCCGCCGCGAGGCCGTCGAGCACCACCTTGAGGTCGCCCCGGCGGGTGATATCGCGAAACTTCTGCGGGTCGAGCGTGTCGAGCGAGACGTTGATCCGGCGCACCCCGAGGCTCGCCAGCTCGTCGGCGTAGCGGGTCAGCTGCGTGCCGTTGGTGGTGAGCGTCAGCTCCTCCAGTGCCCCCGAATCGAGGTGACGCGCGAGGCGGCGGAACAGATGCATGATGTCCCGGCGCACCAGCGGCTCGCCGCCGGTGATCCGCAGCTTGCGCACCCCGCGGGCGATGAACACGCCGCAGAGCCGATCCAGCTCTTCCAGGGTCAGCAGATCGCGCTTGGGCAGGAACTCCATGTGCTCGGACATGCAGTAGGCGCAGCGCAGGTCGCAGCGATCAGTCACCGAGATGCGCAGATAGGAGATCGCCCGCTGGAACGGGTCGATCAGGGGCGCCGGCCCGGCGGGCGCGCCGGCCGCGATCGTCCGCGGCGTCAGGGAGCTGTCATCGAGCATTGTCTGGCATATGATGCCACAAAGGGTTGCGGGCAAGCATACGGCTGGCCGCAGCCCCCGATTGCGTGAGGAGTGTCACCCGTGAGCGAGGATCTGTGGCCGACCGAGATCCGCCTGTCGGCCGACCGGCGGAGTCTCAACGTCGCCTTCGAGGACGGGGCGCGCTACGCCCTGCCGGCCGAGTACCTGCGGGTGTCGAGCCCCTCGGCCGAGGTGCAGGGGCACTCGCCGCTGGAGCGCAAGGTGATCGGCGGCAAGCGCTCCGTCGCCATCCTGGCGGTGCAGCCGATCGGCAACTACGCAGTCAAGCTCGGCTTCGACGACATGCACGACACCGGCATCTACGGCTGGGGCTACCTGCATACGTTGGGCCGCGAGTACGAGGCGCGCTGGAGCACCTACCTAACCGAACTCGCCGAGCGCGGTCTCGACCGCGACACGGCGCGCCAAGCGCCCGCCAAGGACGGCGGGGGCTGCGGTTCGGGCTCGTGCGGTTGCCATTGAGCACCGACTTGCCCGGCGCGCCTAGATCTCCTCGTCGGCGTAGCGCGACGGCGCCAGTCCTCGGCCACCGGACGCTCTGCGCGGTGCCCCCGCGCTGATCCCCGC
Organism: Methylobacterium sp. GC_Met_3; assembly: GCF_026540775.1. Classification (NCBI taxonomy): domain Bacteria; kingdom Pseudomonadati; phylum Pseudomonadota; class Alphaproteobacteria; order Hyphomicrobiales; family Methylobacteriaceae; genus Methylobacterium; species Methylobacterium sp. GC_Met_3. The sequence continues at coordinate 33,396 of NZ_JALNUL010000013.1, read as the reverse complement.
CACCAGATCGGCGATGTGGCGCAGCGTCTCGACGGACAGCGCCTTCTCGCCCTCTCCGCGGCCCTGCGGGATCAGAGCCTTGGCGAAGCCGAGTTTCTGGGCCTCCTTCAGCCGGGAGCCGGCCTGCGCCACTGGCCGGATCGCCCCCGACAGGCCGATCTCGCCGAAATACACCGTCTCTGACGGCAGCACGGCCCCGGACAGCGACGAGACCAGGGCGGCCGCCACCGCGAGATCGGCCGCCGGCTCGGTGATGCGCAGGCCGCCGGCGACATTCAAATAGACGTCGTGCGTGCCGAGCCGGATGCCGCCATGGGCCTCCAGCACCGCTAGCACCATCGACAGCCGGTTCGGATCCCAGCCCACCACCGCGCGCCGCGGCATGCCGAGCGAGGAGGGGGCGACCAGGGCCTGGATCTCCACCAGCAGCGGCCGCGTGCCCTCCATCCCGGCAAAGACCGCGGTGCCGGCCGCCTGATGGTCGCGCCCCGCCAGAAACAGGGCCGAGGGGTTCGGCACCTCGGCCAGTCCCGCATCGGTCATCTCGAACACGCCGATCTCGTCGGTCGGCCCGAACCGGTTCTTCACCGCGCGCAGGATGCGGAAATGGTGGCCCTGGTCGCCCTCGAACGAGGCGACCGCGTCGACCATATGCTCCACCACCCGGGGGCCGGCGATCTGCCCGTCCTTGGTGACGTGCCCCACGAGGATCACCGCCGTGCCGGTGGTCTTGGCGAAGCGGATCAGCGCCTGGGCGGACGAGCGCACCTGCGTGACCGTGCCGGGGGCCGATTCCACCGTCTCGGTCCACATGGTCTGGATCGAGTCGATGATCGCCAAAGCCGGCGGCCGGCCCTGGCTCAGGGTCTCGACGATGTCCTCGACATTGGTCTCGGCGGCGAGGTCCACCGGGCGGGAACTCAGCCCCAGCCGCTCGGCGCGCAGGCGCACCTGCCCCACCGCCTCCTCGCCCGAGATGTAGGCGACCCGTTCACCCGTCCCCGCCATGGCGGCGGAGGCCTGCATCAGCAGGGTCGACTTGCCGATGCCGGGATCGCCGCCGAGCAGGATCACCGAGCCGCGCACGAAGCCGCCGCCGGTCACCCGGTCGAGCTCGCCGATTCCCGAGGGGATGCGCGGCGCCTCCTTGGCCTCGCCGGTCAGGCCCTCCAGCGGGAACACCCGGCCGCGGTTACGCGACGGCCGGGTCGCGACGGGACCCGACTGGCCGGGGGCGGAGGGCGCCTCCTCGACGATCGTATTCCAGCCGTTGCAGGCCTCGCAGCGCCCGCGCCAGCGGTTGTAGACCGCCCCGCAGGACTGGCACACGAAGGTCTGGTGGATCTTGGCCATGCACGTCCGAGCGCCGGGCGACCGGCGGTCCAGGGGAGAATCGACTCAGTCTACATAGGTTCGAACATAACGAGAACCCAGCCCGGTCAGGATCTCGTAGCCGATCGTGCCGGCGGAGCGGCCGACCGCGTCGATATCCAGGCTGTCGCCGATCAACACGGCTCCAGCACCGCGCTTCGCGGCGGGGGCCTCGGTGACGTCCAGGACGATCAGGTCCATCGAGACCAGGCCGAGGATCGGGCAGGGTACGCCGCCAACCAGCGCCTGCCCGCGCCCGCTGATCGCCCGCGGAAACCCATCGGCGTAGCCGAGCGAGAGCGTGGCGAGCCGGCTCGGCCGGGGCGCGGTCCAGCGACCGTTATAGCCCGCGGTCGCACCCGTCTCGACGTCGCGGACCTGCGCGATCAGCGCCTCCAGCCGCACCACCGGGCGCATCGGGTTCGCGGATCCCGGTCTCGGATTGCCGCCGAACAGGGCATAGCCCGGCCGCAGGAGGTCATGTTGGGCCCCGTCGAGGAAGACACCCGATGAATTCGCCAGGGAGGCCCGGATCCCGGGATAGGCCGCCCGGACGCGGGCGAAATCGGCGATCTGCCGGGCGTTGACCGGATCCTCCGGCTTCTCGGCGCTGACGAAGTGGCTGAGAATCAAATCGATCCCGGCGGCGGCGATCCGTGCGTCGCCTGCGAGATCGAGTGCGTCCGGTACCGGCAGGCCCAGCCGGTTCATGCCGGTATCGACGTGGAGCGCGGCAGGCGGGCGGCCGGCCGGAAGGGCTGCCCATTCCGACACCTCCTCGATGCTGCCCAGCACGGGGCGAAGCCCGTGCGCCGCGAAGGCCGCGGCGGCCCCTGGGGGCAGACCGTTCAGGATGTAGATCTCGGCCTCCGGCAGGGCGGCGCGGGCTGCGAGCCCTTCGGACAGGTGCGCGACGAAGAAGGTCCGGCATCCGGCCGCCCACAGGGCCGGCCCGACACGGCCGATGCCGCAGCCATAGGCGTCCGCCTTCACCACGGCGGCGCAGGCGGATCCCGGGCCGCGGGCGGCGAGCGAACGCCAGTTCGCCGCGATCGCCCCGAGGTCGATCGTCAGCCGGGCGCCGTGTGCGCCGATCTCCGTCGCTGGTCTGGCCTCGGCCACGCAGACCGTCTCCTTCGCTCGCCACCGGGATTCCGGAAGCACAAGCCGGACCCATAGCACCGGGGCGGGTTCTGCGTGGAGCCGAGCCACCTGTGGGCAGGCTTGCATGCAGGATTGGGCGAGGCCGAAGCCCCCCGCTGATGCATGGACGGCACAGGCCCCGGATGAGACGGGTGCGCCAGGGTGACGGCCGAGGCCGGGCTTGGTATAAATCCACCGCGGTCCGGGGAAGCCGCACGGCCTACGCGGCATCCCCTCGGGTCCCTAGAAGCTTAACGATGCCGTTTACCGTCCTGGATCTCGTCGTGCTCGGCATTGTCGCGGTTTCCGCGCTGCTGGCGGCCGTGCGCGGCGTCACGCGCGAGGTGCTGGCGATCGTCGCCTGGGTGGCGGCGGCGGCAGTCGCCTGGACGCTCTATCCAATGCTGCTTCCCACCGTGAAGCAGCATGTGAGCAGCGACACGGTGGCGCTGGTCGCCTCGATCGCGGCGATCTTCCTCGGCACGCTGATCGTGGTTTCGCTCATCACGGTGAAGATTTCCGACGTGGTGCTCGACTCGCGCATCGGCGCGGTCGATCGCTCGCTCGGTTTCCTGTTCGGGGCGGCCCGCGGCTTCCTGATCTGCGTGATCGGCTGGGTGTTCCTGTCCTGGCTGGTCCAGGGCAAGGTGCCGGACTGGGCCGCGCAGGCACGTTCGCGCCCGATGCTGGAAAAGTCGGGCGACGCCCTGGTGGCGCAGCTGCCCGAGAATCCCGAAGGCTTCCTGAAGCAGTTCAAGAAGCCCAAGGCCGTCACGCCGCAGAACGAGGCGGCTGACGCCCCCGCCGAGACCGATCCGGCGCCTCAGCGCCGCACCGAGACCGCGCCGACCCCGACGCGACGCTGATCTGCGGTATTCGCCGTAGGCCGCTCCTCGTCGAACGCCTAGATAGCGGGTCCGGTAGCGTACGGATTGCATCCGCGACGACCGGCGCGCCGGCCCGTCGCCGCCGGGACCTGTGAGTGATCGACAGCAGCATGTCACACGCCGCCCATTCCCAGGCCGCCTCGCCCCAGGCCGATTTCGATCTCGATGGCGACACGCTCCGCGAGGAATGTGGCGTCTTCGGCATCTTCGGGCACCCGGAGGCTTCGGCCATCGTGGCACTTGGGCTGCATGCCCTGCAGCACAGGGGCCAGGAAGCGGCCGGCATCGTCTCGTTCGACGGGTCGGTGTTCCATTCCGAGCGAAGGCCGGGCCTCGTGGGCGACTCCTTCTCGGATGGCGAGACCATCGCCCGCCTGAAGGGCCGTGCCGCCATCGGCCACGTGCGCTACTCGACCACCGGCGGAACGATCCTGCGCAACGTGCAGCCGCTGTTTGCCGAACTTGCCAGCGGCGGGCTCGCGGTCGCCCATAACGGCAACCTGACCAACGCCCTCTCGATCCGCCGCGACCTCGTGCGCGACGGCGCGATCACGCAGTCGACCTCCGACACCGAGGTGATCCTGCACCTCGCGGCCCGCTCGCGGAAGCCGCGGATCATCGAGCGCTTCATCGACGCCCTGCAGGCGATCGAGGGCGCCTACGCGATCGTGGCGCTGACCAACAAGAAGCTGATCGGTGCCCGCGACCCGATGGGCATCCGCCCACTGGTGCTGGGCGAACTCGACGGCCGCTACATGCTGGCCTCCGAGACCTGCGCGCTCGACATCATCGGCGCCCGGTTCGTGCGCGACATCGAGAACGGCGAGATCGTGGTGATCTCCGAGGAGGGCGTCGAGTCGATCCGCTTCGCCGATGCGGTGCCGATGCGGCCCTGCATCTTCGAGTACATTTACTTCGCCCGGCCGGATTCCGTGGTGAACGGCAAGAGCGTCTACGAGGTGCGCAAGGCGATCGGCCGGGAACTCGCCCGCGAGGCTTCCATCCCCGCGGATGTCGTGGTTCCGGTTCCCGATTCCGGCGTGCCGGCGGCTCTCGGCTTCGCGCAGGAGACCGGCCTTCCGTTCGAGATGGGGATCATCCGCAACCATTATGTCGGCCGGACCTTCATCCAGCCGACCCAGTCGGTGCGCGAACTTGGCGTGCGGATGAAGCACTCGGCCAACCGCGCGGCGATCGAGGGCAAGAGCATCGTGCTGGTGGACGACAGCCTCGTGCGCGGCACCACCTCGGTGAAGATCGTCCGGATGATGCGCGAGGCCGGCGCCGCGGAGGTGCATTTCCGGATCGCCTCGCCCCCGATCACGTATCCGGATTTCTACGGGATCGACACGCCCGAGCGTGAGAAGCTCCTCGCCGCAACCCACGATCTCGAGGCCATGCGCAAGTATATCGGCGCCGACTCTCTGGCCTTCTTGTCGATCCCCGGCCTCTACCGGGCGATGGGCGAAGAGTCGCGGAATGCGGCCTGCCCACAATACACCGACCATTGCTTCACGGGCGAATACCCGACCGGCCTGACCGATCTCTCCATCGCCGGCCCGAAGCGCTTCGCCATGCTGGCCGAGGCGGACTGATCAGTCCCGGGTTCCCAAAGGGCCATGCCCTTTGGCGGGGTCCAGGGGCGGCGCCCCTGGGTCTTCTCAGGGCTCTGCCCTGCACCCGCAAAAGGTCCAAGACCTTTTGAAACCGATTCCTCGACCCTTGGGGTCGGAATGCGCTAGGTCCGGCGCATGGCTAAGTCTCAGAGATCCCTGGAAGGCCGCGTCGCGGTCGTCACCGGCGCATCCCGCGGTATCGGGCGGGCCGCCGCACTGGCGCTGGCCGGGGCCGGCGCGCATGTCGTCGCGGTGGCCCGTACCGTCGGCGCCCTGGAGGAACTGGACGACGCGATCCGCGCCGCCGGCTCCAGCGCCACGCTGGTCCCCTTCGACCTCACCGATTACGAGGCGATCGACCGCCTCGGTGCGGCGATCAACGAGCGCTGGAAGCGCCTCGACATCCTGATCGCCAATGCCGGCATCCTCGGCGCGCTCATGCCGATCGGCCACATCACCCCGAAGATCTGGGGGCAGGTGATGGATGTGAACGTCACCGCCAATTGGCGCCTGATCCGCTCGCTCGATCCGCTGCTGCGCATGTCGGAGGCCGGGCGGGCGATCTTCGTCTCCTCGGGGGCGGCCTCCAAGTGCCGGCCCTATTGGGGGCCGTACTCGGTCTCGAAGGCGGCGCTGGAGGCCCTGGTGCGCACCTACGCGGCCGAGAACGAGAGCACGGCCATCAAGGCAATGCTGCTCAATCCGGGCCCCCTGCGCACGGGGATGCGCCGCTCGGCGATGCCCGGCGAGGATCCCGAGACGCTGCGGACGCCTGAGGACCTCGCGCCCCATTTCGTGCGCCTCGCCAGCCCGGACTGGACCGAGACCGGCGCACTCTACGACTTCCCCACCGACCGGGTGATGCGGTTTCGCGCGCCCGAGTAAAGCGGTCCGGGGCCCGCGGCCCCGGCGGGTGGCGGGCGGAGCTCACTGAGTTTAGGATTTGTGATGATCGACGTCCGCTGCATCTGTGCGATCGGCCTGCGCGGCCAGCTCGGCCTCAACGGCCACCTGCCCTGGGAGGGCAACACCGATCCGCTGTTCGTAGAGGACGTGACACGCTTCTTCGCGCTGACCATGGGCCACGTGCTGATCGCCGGGCCGAAGACCGTGGCCTCGGTTCCCGAATTCGCCTTCAAGGACCGCACCATCGACGTGATCCGCAGCCACGAGGATCCGGAAGCCGTGCTCAAGCGCTATCCGGGCCGGCGGATCTTCGTGGGTGGCGGCATCGCGGTGTGGAACGTCTACGCCCAGTACATCCAGAACTGGGACATCACGCGGCTTCCCTATGACGGCGAGGCCGACCGTTGGTTCGACCCGGCTTGGCTCGTAGGCGGAACGCTGCGGACGCCGTGAGCGGCACCTTCCCGTGAGCCGGCGCGTTGGCGCACGCGTCGCGTTTGCGGAGACCACGATGAGCGCCCACAGCTACCGGTTCGGCATCGAGGAGGAGTATTTCCTCGCCGATGCCGAGACCCGCGGCACGCCGCGCGGCGATCTTGCGGCCTTCCACGCGCGGGTGAAGGCCGAGCTGCCCGAGACCGGGCGCGAGCTGGTGGCCGCGCAGGTCGAGGTGTGCACGCCACCGCTCACCGATGCGGCCGCAGCCCGGGACAATCTCGGCGGTCAGCGGGGGCAGCTCGCCGGCATCGCGGCGGAGAAAGGTCTGCGGCTGCTCGCCTGCGGCACCCATCCCCTGGCGCACTGGGCTCGCCAGACCGCCACCGATGGGGAGCGCTACCAGGGCATCCTGTCGGATGTCGGCATCGCGGCCCGGCGGGCGCTGATCTGCGGCATGCATGTCCACGTCGAGGTGCCGGACCCGGAGGCCCGCGTCGACCTGATGAACCGGCTGCTGCCGTTCCAGCCGCTGCTGCTCGCGCTCTCGGCCTCCTCGCCATTCTGGCAGGGGGAGGCGACGGGCTTGCGGGCCTACCGGCTCAGCGTGTTCGGCGAATTGCCCCGCACCGGCCTGCCCGAACTCTTCGTCGATGCCGCCGCCCATGCACGGTTCGTGGATATCATGACCCGCTCGGGCGCCATCGCGGATGCCAGTTTTCTCTGGTGGTCCCTGCGGCCCTCGATCAAGTTTCCGACCCTGGAGCTGCGCATCGCCGATGCCTGCACGCGGCTCGACGATTCCCTGTGCCTCGCCGCCCTGTTCCGCTGCCTCGTGCGCCTGTGCGTCCGCCGGCCGGACCTTCATGCGGGGCTCGACAGCGTCTCGCGGGCGCTGGCCTCGGAGAACCTCTGGCGCGCTCAGCACAGCGGCGTGCAGGCGACGCTGATCGATGAGACGCGAGGTGAGGCCGTGCCGTTCGCGGAGGCGCTGGAGGCCGTCCTTGCCCTGGTGGAGGAGGATGCCGAGGCCCTCGGTTGCGTCACCGATGTCGCCCGTGCCCGGGCGATCGTCGCAGAGGGGACGAGCGCGGACGGGCAGATCGCCGCCTACGAGGCTGCGCTTTCCAATGGGAAGGACGAGCGCGCCGCGCTGGCGGCGGCGGTGGACTGGATCGCCGACACGATTCGCTGAGGAGGCTTTTGCAGAAACCTGGGTCGCCTGAAGGCGGGATTACCCCTTGTCGAACGGGTTCTGCGAGGTTCTGAGCGACAGTCGGATCGGCGTGCCCGGCAGCTCGAACGCCTCGCGTAGGCCGTTCACGAGGTAGCGGGTGTAGGATTTCGGCAGCGCATTCAGCTGGTTGCCGAACAGCGCGAAATGCGGCGGCCGGCTCTTCACCTGGGTCGCGTAGCGGATCTTGATCCGCCGGCCCGAGACCGCCGGAGGCGGGTTGCGCGAGGTCGCCTCGCTCAGCCAGTCGTTGATGCGCGAGGTCGAGATCCGCTTGTCCCAGACCTCGGCGGCATCCACCACCGCCTGCATCAGCTTGTCGATCCCGTCGCCGGCCAGCCCAGAGAGCGGCACCACCGAGACGCCGCGCACCTGCGGCAGCAGGCGGGTGCAATCCTCGCGCAGCTGCTTGAGTAGGCCCGGCTGGTCGGCCACCAGATCCCACTTGTTGAGGCCGATCACCACGGCCCGGCCCTCGCTCTCGACGAGGTCGACGATGGTGAGATCCTGTTTCTCGAACGGGATCGTGGCATCGAGCAGCACCACCACCACCTCGGCGAAGCGCACGGCACGCAACCCGTCCGAGACCGCGAGCTTCTCGAGCTTGTCGTCGATCCGGGCGCGGCGGCGCATCCCGGCCGTGTCGTGCAGCTTGATCCGCCGACCACGCCACTCCCAGTCCAGCGAGATGGAATCGCGGGTGATGCCAGCCTCGGGGCCCACGAGCAGCCGCTCCTCGCCGAGCATGTGGTTGATCAGCGTGGATTTGCCAGCATTGGGGCGGCCCACGATGGCGACCTTCAGGGACCGGCCGCCGGGGGCGTCCTCGTCCTCCTCATCGTCATCGCGCTTGGGCAGGGCACCCGTGAGCGCATCGTGCAGCTCGCCCAACCCCTCGCCATGCTCGGCCGAGAACGGGATCGGATCCCCCAGCCCGAGGGTGAAGGCCTCGTAGGCCCCGGCGAGACCGGTGCCACCCTCGGCCTTGTTGGCGATCAGGATCACCGGGCAGCCGGAGCGCCGCACCAATTCAGCGAAGGGCTGGTCGGCCGGCAGCACGCCGGCGCGGGCGTCGATTACGAACAGCACCACGTCGGCGGCCAGGATCGCCGCCTCCGTCTGCATCCGCATCCGGCCCGTGAGGGTCTTCTCGTCCGCCTCCTCGAGTCCCGCGGTGTCGATTACCCGGAACTGGAGGCCGCCGAAGGTGACGTCGCCCTCACGCCGATCGCGGGTCACGCCCGGGCGGTCGTCGACCAGCGCGAGCTTCTTGCCCACGAGGCGGTTGAACAGGGTCGACTTGCCGACGTTCGGCCTCCCGACGATCGCGACGGTCGGCATATCCATGATAGGTCTCGAAAAGTTCGCAGAAATCAGCGGGTGATCGGCGGGGGCGGTGCGGCGGGCTCGGGCTTGGCCTCGGTCACCGTGACGGGACCGCCCGCCACGATCGCTGCGTAGACCTCGATCCGGTCGCGCAGGTTCCGCGGGGTGTCGGGATCGGCCACGATCTGGTCGAACCAGCGGCCGGCCTCCTCGTAGTCGCCTTTCTTCAAGGCGGAGAGCCCCAGCATCTCGCGGGCGGTGTGGCGGAACGGCGTGCCGGCGGCCAGACCCTGGAGGTTGGCAAGCGCCGGATCCGGATTCGGTCCGTCGAGGCGCAGCAGGGCGGCGCGCAGGCGGGCGAGATCGCGCAGGCCGTCGCCGAGGCCGGTATCGTCGGCGAGCTTGTCGAACTCGGCTGCGCCGGCAGCCGCGTCGCGCTTGCCCGTCTCGGCCGCCGCACGGAAGCGGGCCAGCACCCGGTAGCCCGCCGGAGCCTGTGCCTCCAGGGCGTCGAACGCCTTGTCGGCATCCGCGACCTTGCCCTCCTTGGCAAGGCGGTTGGCCTCGTCGAACTGGATCGAGGCCGTCTCGGCGGCGGCGCGCTGCTGGGCCTGCCAGTAGCGCCAGCCCGCGACCCCCGCCACCAGGAGCACGGCGAGCGCGATGATCACGCCGCTGTAGCGCTTCCAGATCTGGAGGATCCGGTCGCGGCGGTAATCCTCGTTGACTTCGCGGAGGAACTCGTTGTTCTCGGCCATTCTATCCCGGGCCGCCGATGCCGGCGCCCCACCTCGTACCTCGATTGGGACCCGCGCCTAACACACGGGCGGCGGGTTGGCGACAGGTCCTGTCCCGAAGCCCGTCCGCGCCGCGCACGAAGATGTCCCGGTTTCGAAAGGTCGATACCTTTCGCGGGTCCAGGGCAGAGCCCTGGGGAACCGAGCTTCAGGGCTCCGCCCTGAAAACCTGCCCAAGGGCGAGCCCTTGGGAATCCCAGGATTCGCAATCAGGCCTGACCCGGCCAGACCGGTACGCCGATCACCGGGTAGTGCAGGTAGCGCGCGAAGACGAACCACGCCGCCGTGCCGATCACCACCGCCAGGATGTCGTTGCGCCAGCCATGGGGCGCGGCCGCAGGGCCTCCATGCTGGGCCACGACCGCACCGGGGGCCAGCGCCCGGCGCTTGGCGCTGATCCGCGCCGTCACCGCCCAGGCCAGGAAGCCGCCGAACAGCAACATCGAGCCGAGATCGCCGTTGGCCAGCAGATGCGCCGTCGCCCAAATCTTCACGGCGAGCAGCATCGGGTGCTTGGCCTTGGCGCGGATATGGCCCGGCAGATAGGCGGCGGCGAGACTGATGAAGGCCAGCAAGACCAGCGTCAGGGCGAGGTGGCGTGTCCAGACCGGCGGATCCCAGACCGGGATGTAGCCGGCGAGCCGGTAATCGTGGAAGCCGATCCCGATCAGCACCAGCCCCAGCAGCGACAGGGCGGTGTAGCCGAGCTTGTACCGACCCTCGCCGATCCGTCCGACGATCGCGGCGCGCCGGATGCGCGCCATCGAGAAGGCATGCGTGCCGAGGAACAGCACGAGCCCGAGGATCAGGAGAACCATGGGAGACTCTTGGACAGACCAGTCGAGTGCAAGCACTCTGTAATGGTTCTCAAGCGAATCTCAGCCTGTTTGTCCAGGCGCGGCCGGGACGCAGCCGGATGGCGGCCATGGGCTTGGCGGATCGGATGGGCGGAGGCTGGCGCGGTACTCTCCAGCCTTCCTTGGTGGGCTTCTGGAACTCCCTATCGAGGGCGGCGATACGGTTGCAGAGCAGATTGCGGGTCCCCTCTCCCGTGCGGGAGAGGTCTGCTCTCGCAGAGAGCCGCGTGAGGAACGAGAGCTTTCCGAACGGGGCGCGCCCTGTCGGCGCATCGATCATGCGTTCGATGCTGAGCGTTCTCATCCCTGACCCCAACCCTCTCCCGCACGGGAGAGGGGGCGCGTTGCGTCTCTCATCGGCGGTGGTGCTGCTCCTCACGGTCCTTCCGCTCCGGGCCCTCGCCGCAGCCGATCCCCCGCTCTCGGCCCTGACCCTGGTCGGTCCACCGTCGATCGTCTTCAAGGCGGGCCGCGATGCCTGCGACGGCGCCGATGTCCCGGACGCCCCGGCCCGCGCGTTCCGCGATGCCACGGGCGCGGTGGCGCTCTTCGGGATGCATTACCGCAACCGGGCACTGCGCGGCCCGAATCTCGACCACCTCAAGCTCGACTGCACGGTCGTGCTCGACTCGGGCGAGAAATCCGACCCCGCCGCCTACGACGACCGCTCGTGGATCACCGCCACCTGGACCGAGGACGGCACCCGCGTGGCCGCGCTGCTGCACCACGAGTATCAGGCCAACGAGCATCCCGGCCGCTGTCCGGCGGGGGAATACATGGCCTGCTGGTACAATACGATCACGGCCGCCGCCTCTGCGGACGGGGGCCGCAGCTTCACGCGGAAGAGCCCGCCCGTGGTGGTGGCCGGCGCCCCGTTCCGGCAGGAGATCGACCAGGGCCATCACCGCGGCTTCTTCAACCCGTCGAACATCGTTGCCGACGGGCGCTGGCGCTATTTCATGGCCTCGACCACCGGCTGGACCCGTCCCGGCAGCGACCAGGAGGCGGGCGTCTGCCTGTTCCGCAGCGACGATCCCGCCGATCCGACCCGCTGGCGGGCCTGGACCGGCACGGGCTTCACCGCCGCCTTCCCGGATCCCTACGGAAGGCCCGCTCCGAAGCCCGCCACCTGCCGGCCGGTCGGGCCGTTCCCGGGGCCGGTCGGGGCCGTGGTCCGGCACCGCGGCTCGGGCGCCTGGATCGCGGTGTTCATGGCCAAGGCGGGGGAGGGGTTCGCACGTTCCGGCTTCTACTGGACCAGCTCCCGCGACTTGATCGCCTGGGACCAGCCCCGCCTGCTGGTCGAGGGCGCGACCCTCTACGACGATCCCTGCACGGCCACCGCACCGCTGATCGCCTACCCGTCGCTGCTCGATCCGGACGCGAAGGGCCGCAACTTCGACGATGTCGGCGACACGGCGCTCCTGACCTATGCCAGCCTGCGGACGGAGGGCTGCACCATCACCTCGGATCGGGACCTGCTGCGCCGCCCGGTGGCGATCCGGGTCTGGCCCTGACAGACCGCGACCGTCGCTAAAGCCGAGGCCGCGATCGCCGAGGGCTACCGGACGCGGCTCTACTGACCGATCCGCTGGCAGAGCACGGTGCCCAGCGTCACGCTCAGCGTCAGGGCGGTGGCCGAAAGCATGACCGTGGTGGCGCGGGCATAGGCGCGGCCCGCGTGGATCAGCAGGCAACCGCAGGCGAAAATCGCCAAGGGCTGGAGCAGGTGCGACACGGGTTGCCTCCTCTCGACCCGGGCGGATGCACGGTCGAAGAGGCTCCAGCCTCGGCCGGACGGCGTGAAAACCGGGTTAACGTCGGCTATGCGGGCTCTCCAACCAGCCGTGAGAGGGGCTCGTATGAGCGCATCGAGGATGCCCCGGGAGACGCGTGAAGGGACGCGGGCGCGCGGGGTCGCGCCGCCTGCCCGGGAGGCGGCTCTTCTCGGGTCCGGCGCGGTCGGGGCCGGGGCGGTCGGCGCTTCGGCGCTGGGCGCGCTTGCACTCGGGGCCGCAGCCTTCGGGGCGGTGGCGATCGGGGCCTTCGCGATCGGCCGCCTCTCGGTCGGCCACGCCCGCGTGGGGGCGCTTGCGATCGGATCGTTGGAGATCGACACCTTGACGGTCCGGTCGCTACGCCTGCCCGACCGGGATCATGGGGGAGAGCCCTGATGAGTGATGCGAAGCCTCCTTTCCGCCCCTCGGACGCCGTGGATGTGCTCGGCGAGACAGAGGGCGATTTCGTCCTGCCGCTCTGCCTGCCGCAGCCCAACCTGCTGATCGGCGAGGAACTCGCCATGGTCGTGCTCGACACGATCCACGGCCAGCGGATCGGCCTGCCCCTCAGTCCGCAGGGCGCGGCGGATCTGCATGCGGTTCTGGGCGAGGCCATCCGCCTGCTTCAGGCGCGGGACGGCGGCCCGGTTCAGTAGCCGCGATCGGACCGGGCTTTCCGCGGTTCAGGTCCCGTCCGCGTCCGGTTCGGGCCCGTCCGCGCGCGGTCCGCGCGCCACCTCCCGCAGTGCCGAATCGGGCAGCGGGCGCTGGAGGCGCAGCGCCTCCGCGGTCGGTGCTTCGAGCCAGGTCACCCATTCCTCGGGAGTGGTCAGCAGGACCGGCATCGCCTTCGGGTGGACCGGCCCGACGATTCCGTTGGCCTCGGTGGTCAGGAAGGCGAACAGCGTGTGCTCGGCCTCGGCGCGGTCCGGGTTCTCACGCTTCGTCCCCCGGATGCCGGTCCAGGGCCGCCAGATCCCCGCGAAGGCGAAAAGCGGCCTGTCCTCCGCCAGGGCGAACCAGACCGGTGTCTTGCGCGGTTTGGTGTCGGCGTATTCGCTGAAGGCGGTGGCCGGCACGAGGCAGCGATGGGCCGGCCCGAGCCAGGGGCGCCAGTGCGGGCTCGCGACGTTGCGCACGTTGGTGATCGGCTGCTCGCCGAACGCCTTCGGGCCCGGCATGCCCCAGCGCAGCAGCGCGAGCTCCCGGCCGTCCGCGCCGTTGCGCACCACCGGGGCCATCTGGTCGGGGAAGATCGCCGGCAGGAGCGGCAGGTTGCCGGTGCGGTCGTCTACGATCCCGAAGGCGCGGCGCAAATCCGCCTGGCCGGTGCGCAGGCTGTAGAGGTTGCACATCGCGCGTCCCGCCCGTCCTCGGTCCTGCCTCCGGGACCCCGCGCCTTCTCGGCGCGGGGCGCGGGACCGTCAACACCGACGGTTGTACGGCCGGATCAAGCGAGGCTCTGGGCGGCGGTCCGCAACGTCTGTGTGGCTTGGTCTGCCTTGCTGGCCGATTGGGCGATCCCGCCGAGGCCCTGGGTGATCGCGCCGACGCCCTGCGAAGCCGTCTGCATGTTCGCCGACATCTCACGCGTCACCGCGGATTGCTCCTCGACGGCCGTGGAGATCGCGCCGGCAACCTCGTTCAGCCGCACGATCGTCGCCTGGATCGCGCTGATCGCCCCGACCGCCTCCCGGGTGGCCTCCTGTGTTCCGGAAATCTGGGACCCGATCTGCTCGGTCGCCCGGGACGTCTGGTTGGCCAGCTCCTTCACCTCGGCGGCGACCACCGCGAAGCCGCGTCCCGCTTCGCCGGCGCGCGCCGCCTCGATCGTGGCATTGAGCGCCAGAAGATTGGTCTGCGCCGCGATGCTCTGGATCAGCGCCACGACCTCGCCGATCTGCGCGGCCGCCTCGCTGAGACCGGCGATGACGGTCTGCGTGGACTTCGCCTGATCGACGGCCTGCCCGGAGATCTCCGAGGCCTGCGTGACCTGGCCGCTGATCTCGGCGACCGAGGCGGCAAGCTGCTCGGCGCCCGAGGCCACCGCCTGGATTTCGCCGGAGACCCGCGTCGAGGATTCTGCCGCCTGCCCGGCCTGATACGAGACGTTCGACGAGGCGTCCGCAATGGCGTTCAGATCCCGGACCATCGTCTGCTGCAAGTCCGCCCGGCGCTCGCGGTCCTGAACCAGCGCGGTGACGTCGGTTGCGAATTTGACGATCTTGAGCAGCCGCCCGTCGCGGTCGAAGACCGGGTTGTACGAGGCCTGGATATGGACGATGTGGCCGTCCTTGGCGAGGCGCCGGAACTCGCCCATCTCGTACTGCCCGCTGGCCAGGCGGTTCCAGAAGGTCCGGTATTCGGCGCCGTCCCGGACCGTCGGTTCGACGAACAGGCTGTGATGGCGGCCCACGATCTCGTCCAGCCGGTAGCCGATCACATCCAGGAAGTTGTCGTTCGCGGTCAGGATCGTCCCGTCGCTCTTGAATTCGATCACCGCCTGCGACCGGTTGATGGCGTTAATCTGGCCTTCATACGCAATGGTGCGCATCACCTGCGCGGTGACGTCGCTTGCGAACTTGACCACCCGGACCGGCTTGCCGCCGCGGCCGAGGATCGGGTTGTACGTTGCCTGAAGCCAGACCTCACGGCCGTCCTTGCCGATGCGCTTGAACTCGCCCGCCTGGAAAGTGCCGCTCCGTAGCGCTGCCCAGAACTCTTGATAGGCCGCGCTGTCGCGATAGGCCGGATCGACGAGCTGGGCATGCGGCTTGCCGCGGATTTCGTCGAGCGGATATCCGAGCGCGTCGCAAAAATTCTTGTTGGCCGTCAGGATCTTGCCGTCGAGGTCGAACTCGATGACGGCTTGGGAACGATCCAAAGCCGCAAGTTTGGATGTGAGGCTTCGATCGAACACAAAGGCCATTTGAATTTACTTCCCCTTTGATGGTGCCGGCTCTTTCGACACGAGCGCCAAATCGGCTCAAGCCAGATTACCATACTCTCCATGCATGGAATGCAGAGTCGCATTCTGCAGAGGGGTTCGTTAAGATCTAAGATCACGAATTAAAGAAATTCTAATTGATCGATGCCTGTAAATATCGAATTTGTACTGTCAAAGAGGCTCGGTTTCTATTAGTTTTGAATCTTTATAGATCTTACGAAACGCATCTTCTCTTCCTGAAGCGGTGCTTATTTTGGATTAGCGCACTTTATAGGCGAGCGAAGAGCAGGTATGCGCCGGACGCTGATCGCTAGCGGCGCCTGCAATGCCGCTTTTGGTTGACGTGGGTTCAATCACGAACTTCGTCGCAGGACGAAAGCACACCCCACTTACCAAAAAATCCCTCCGGTATGGAGGCTATGGCATGCGATCGGGGAGGGCGTAGTCCGAGCGGTTCATCGCCGCCCGGACCATGCCGTGATTCGCGATCGACCGAAGCCGATCCCGTCGGATCAGAGGTGGAACACCACCTTCACGCAGCCGTCCTTCTTGTCGCGGAAGGTCTTGTAGAGGTCCGGACCCTCTTCGAGGTCGTGCGACCGGTGCGTAATCAGGCTGGTCATGTCGATCTTGCCCTCTTGGATCAGCTTGGTCAGCGTCTCGAGGTAGCGCTTCACGTGGGTCTGGCCACTCTTCATGGTCAGGCCCTTCTGGACGATCGAGCCCATGTTGATCGGCAACGGACCGCCATAGACACCCGGCACCGAGACGATCCCGCAGGGCCGCACCGCCTTGATCGCCTCCGCCAGCGCGTAAGGCCGCTCGGTCGCGGTGAGCTTCTCCTGCACGGCCGAGAGCACGCCGGTGATGCCGCCATGGCCGGCACTCGCCTCCATGCCGACGCAGTCGATCACCGCGTCCGCACCCAGGCCCTTGGTGATCTCCTTGATCCGCTCGAACACGTCCTCGTTCATGAAGTCGATAATGTCGGTGGCCCCCGCCTTCCTGGCCAGCGCGATGCGCTCGGGCACGGTCTCGATCGCGATGATGCGCTCGGCGCCCATGATCTTGGCCGATTGGATGGTGAAGATGCCGACCGGGCCGGCGCCCCAGATCGCGATGGTCTCGCCGCCCTGGATCTCGCAGTGCTCGGCAGCCTGCCAACCGGTCGGCAGGATGTCGGTGAGGAAGAGGACCTGCTCGTCATCCATGCCCTCCGGCACCTTCATCGGGGCCACGTCGGCCATCGGCACACGGACATACTCGGCTTGGCCGCCCGCGTAGCCGCCGGTGAGGTGCGAATAGCCGAACAGGCCGGCCGTGGTGTATCCGAACTGCGCCGCCGCCATTTCGGCGTTGCGGTTCGAGCGCTCACACACCGAGTAGTTGCCGAGCTTGCACTGCCGACAGGCACCGCAATTGATGTTGAAGGGCACGATGATCCGATCGCCCTTCTTGAACTTGGTGAAGCCCTGACCGACCTCGACGACCTCGCCCATGAACTCGTGGCCGAGCACGTCGCCGCTCTCCATGGTGGGCATCAGCCCGTCCATCAGGTGAAGATCCGAGCCGCAGATCGCGCAGCTCGTCACCTTGATGATCACGTCGCGGGAATCCTCGATCTTCGGGTCGGGGACTGTGTCGCACCGGATGTCGTTCCGGCCGTGCCAGCACAGTGCCTTCATAACGCGCGTCTCCAGATGTCGGTGGGGTGAGGCCGGGTGCGGCCGTCTCTCCGGGTAAGCCCTGCGCGGTACGGCCAAGTTCCTGGCCGCCGACCCTGCGGCGAAGGAACCTGAGCTTGGGCCTGCGTGGAACCTCGACCCAACCGTCGGGGGTTGTCGGCTCGACGGGGCGCTCCGGTTCCGCGTCGAACCGTGACACGCGCACCCGACGCCCGGCGCACACCCCCGATCGTCAGAGCCTCTGCGAGCCCTTATGCCGAACAGCCCGATCCTTCAGCCGGTCACGATCGGTGGCCTGAGCCTCAAGAACCGCGTCGTGATGGCGCCGCTCACCCGCAGCCGCTCGAACAACGACGGGGTGCCGCCGGAATTCGCCGCCGATTATTATGGTCAGCGGTCGAGCGCCGGCCTTATCGTCGCGGAGGCGACCAACATCTCGCCCCAGGCCGTGGGCTACGCCTATACCCCCGGGATCTGGTCCGACGCGCAGGTGGAGAGCTGGTCGCGGATCGTCCGGACTGTCCACGCCAATAACGGTCTGATCTTTCTTCAACTCTGGCACACGGGCCGGATCTCGCATCCCGATCTACAGCCCGGCGGGGACCTTCCGGTCTCGGCCTCGGCGATCAAGCCGGAGGGCACCGCCTTCACGCGCGAGGGGATGAAGCCCCACGTGACGCCCCGTGCCCTGGAGACCGACGAGATCCCCGGCATCGTGGCGGATTACCGCCGGGCCGCGGAGAACGCCAAGCGGGCCGGGTTCGACGGCGTCGAGATCCACTCGGCCAACAACTACCTGCTCGAACAATTCGTGCGCGATTCAACCAACCAGCGGACCGACCGCTACGGCGGCTCGACCGAGAACCGTCTGCGCTTCCCCCTGGAGGTGGTCCAGGCCGTGACCGAGGTCTGGGGCGGCGGCGGCCGCGTCGGCATCCGGATCTCGCCCGCTACGACGCAGCCGGGCGAGACCCCACTCGATTCCGATCCGAACGCCACCTACGGCAGCTATCTCGACGCGCTCAACGGGTTCGGGCTTCTCTACGTCCACGCGATCGAAGGTGTGACGCAGCAGACCCGTGATGCGCCGGAGGGCGTCGATCTCCAGGCGCTACGCCGCCGCTTCAAGGGCGCCTACATCGGCAATAACGGGCTGACCCTCGATCTCGCCGAGCAGGAACTGGCCGAAGGTCGAGCGGACCTGTTCAGCTTCGGCCGGCCCTACCTCGCCAATCCCGATCTGGTGGAGCGGTTCGCCACCGGCGCACCCGTGGCCGAGGCGCCGAAGGCCTATTGGTACGGTGGAGGTGCGAACGGCTATTCCGACTGGCCCGGCATGAACGGGCCGGTTCCCGTTCGTCGGTGAGGCCGCGTGCGACGCGCACCTGGGTAAACTGGTTTACGAATGTTTCACGTGAAACATCGTCGTTAACCGAGCCTTTATTCGTCCTCCAGCGGATCGCCGGTCCAGTGTGTCGCGAAAGCGGCGAGCTCCCGTGCCTCCGCGAAGGCCATGACGGTGACGTCACGCTCGTCCGGGCCTGCGCCCGGGTAGGGCGCGAGCTGGATCTTCACGTGCGCGAGACGGCCGCCGGGGGCGTTGGCGGCCAGCCAGGACTGAGCCTCAGCCGACAGCTTTTCCGAGCCGTCGAGCGCTCGCGAGTCGCTCCGCAGGACGATGACGTAGGTGCCGAGGCTGGGATCAGCCCCCTGCACCGCCTTGATGATATCGATCACGGGCCCTCCGCAAAGTCGTTGATCTGAACCTGGGCCTGCACCTGGGTGAAGTTCGGGATATCGGCGAAGATCTCGGTGCCATGGGCGGCAACGGCCTTCTGGAACGCATCGACCGATTCGAAGGTCAGCAGAGCCATGACCTGGATCGGCGCAGTGCCGCCATCCGGCGTCCCGGCGCCCTTGACTACCTTAGCGTCGTGCAGGCCCAGCGCGGACCAGCGCTCCCGGACCAGCGGCATGTGATGGCCGAGGTAATAGCCCATGTCGAAGCTCGGGCCCGACGGGTACATCACGCTCACGAGAATCATATTGGTCCTTCTCCCTGTGTCGCGGTTCGGCTGTCCGGCCTACGGGCAAACCCGACGCGCTTTGCGGAGCCCCGAGGCACGCTTCGAAGCAGCCCGAGATCATATGAGCGGCATCGGACGAGCCAAAAGCCAGCGCTCGAGCGGGACTAGGTTGGCCGGATCGTACGCGGAAAGCTAGGGCGTTGGCCCTCGGAGGCGAGAATCGTTCGCGAGAACTCCCGGTCCGATCGGCCGATCCGCCCTCCGACGTCACAAGCCTGCCCGACCGGGCAGGCCCGAGAAGCGGGAAGCTGCATGCCCCATCATGTTCAGCGACGGGTCACGGTACGCGTTTGGGCAGACCGACATCCCCCGCCGGAACGAATTTCTGCGCCCGCTTGCCGGTATCGACCTCTGTCGTGAAGACGTTCCCCTGCGAATCGACCGCGAGATTGTGGATCCAGTGAAACTGGCCTGCCATGCGGCCGTTGCGGCCGAAGGCACCCACCACTGCGCCGGTGGCGCGCTCCAGGGTACGGACCTCGTTGTTGGCCCCGTCGGCATTGAGGAGATAGGTCTGGTCCGCGTCCGGCCAGAGCGCCAGTTCCCAGACCGAGCCGTTGGCCCGGGTGTTCTTCTCCACGAAGAACTCCGTCACGAAGCTCCCGTCCTTCCTGAACACCTGAACCCGGTCGTTGGTCCGGTCACAGACATAGACCAACCCGTCCTTGGCGATGCGCACGCAGTGGACTGGGTTGGCGAATTGCTGGGCCGGAGCGGCCGCCGGATCGTAGGGGCCGAGCTTGTCGTCGGTGGGCGGCTTGCCGTAGGCGCCCCACATCCGCTTGAACGCCCCCGTGTCCCGGTCGAACACGATGATGCGGTGGTTGTAGTAGCCGTCCGCCACGTAGACCTCGTTGGCCGCCATATCGAAATCGACGTTGGCGGGCTTCCCGAGACGGCTGGTGTCGCGGCTGTCGGTCTGCGGGCCGGACTTGCCGATCTGCAGCACGAACTTGCCCTCGGGGGTGAACTTCAGAAGCTGCCCGTCCTGATCGCCATTGCCGGCGATCCAGACGAAACCCTGGCCGTCGATCTGTATGCCGTGCTCGTTGGCCGGCCAGTCGTAGCCAGTCCCGGGGCCACCCCAACTCCGTAGAAGGTTGCCGGCCTGATCGAATTCCAGCACCGGCGGGGCCGGCTTGCAGCATTTGGTCCGGGGCGGATCGAGGCTCGCGGCCTTCTCGTCGTCGGTGAGGGTACGCGGTCGCTGGATCACCCAGATGTTGTCCTGCGCGTCGGCGGCGACGCCCGCGGCCTGACCCAGGATCCAATCGTTCGGCAGCGGCTTCGGCCAAGTGGGATCGACCTGGAACCGCGGCGGGTCCGTGGCCGCCGCCGGGCCCGCGAGGGCGAGCAGGCAGGCGAGCGCCGGCAGCGCGGCAACGATCCTCGCAGAGATCCGCATGGCGTGTCCTCCCGCGCCTGTTCCGGCGCTCGGTGCCAGCATGACGTTAGGATCCGGCCGGATCCAGTCGGACAGACACGGTTCTGTGACAGGCCCCCATGGACCACCGCACAGAAAAAAGGCCACTCCCGAAGGAGCGGCCCGAAGTCTAGGGAGGAAACGCCCAAGAAGGGCTGCAGGACCGCGACGCCATCGCTGTCCCGCGCTGCACAATCTGCGCCCGTGGCTAAAAATTGCAAGACCATCAGGACAGCACCGCTGTCCTTTTGTGCGACGGCACACGTGTCCACGGACCCCTGTGCTGAAAATGCCGCAGGCTCGTTCCCGAGGGTAGATCCCGGAGCTCCCGCGTAAAACCTGTGTCGAATGCAGCGTAAGTCGCTGGCCCAATGCAGGTTTGGGTCGTTCATCCCCACTGCTTCCCCGGGGCTCGACGATCGCCGGGCGTGCTCACGCCCCGGAGAGACGACGGCGCGATCCGCTCTAGCTTTCAGGGCCAGTGTTCGGCGCATGACGCGAAGTGGGGATCAGGGTGAGCATGGCGATCCAGAGTGAGCGGATCCGGGTTCTCAACGACGTCGAGCCGCGCGAAGACGGGGCTTACGTGCTCTATCTCCTGCAACAGGCCAATCGGGCCTCGTTCAACCCGGCGCTTGAACTGGCCATTGAGGAAGCGAACCACCTGGGCCTCCCGGTGGTCGCCTGCTTCGGTCTGCTCGATGGCGCCAGCGGCTTTCCCGAGGCCAACGCCCGGCATTACGCCTTCCTGCTCCAGGGTCTTGCGGATGCGAAGGCCGGTCTGGAGAAGCGCGGGATCGGCTTCGTCATGCGCAAGGCCTCGCCCGCAAAGGTCGCCATCGACCTCGCGAAGGACGCGGCACTCCTCGTCCTCGACCGGGGCTATCTCGCCATCCAGAAGGGCTGGTACGCGGAGATCACCGAGGCGGTGAAGACCCGGATCGTCCAGGTCGAGGGCGACGTGGTGGTGCCGGTCGAGGTAGCCTCGAACAAGCATGAATACGCCGCCCGGACCCTGCGGCCGAAGCTGAACCGGCTCTGGGACCCGTTCATCGAAGAGCTGAAGCCGCGCAAGCCCAAGCACGCGGCCGAGACGCTCAAGCTGAAGAGTGCCATCGACGTCTCGGACCCCGAGGCGGTGCTCGCCGGCATGACGCTCGATCGCGTGGTCGGGCCGGTGAAGCGCTTCATCGGCGGCGAGACGCAGGCCCGCAAGCGCCTGAAGGCGTTCGTGGCGGACGGCTTCGCGGGCTACGGCGCGGGCCGCAACATGCCGGAGGCGGCCGCCGCCTCGCACATGAGCCCCTACCTGCATTTCGGTCAGATCTCGCCCGTCGAGATCGCCCTGGCGGTGCGCGAAGCCAAGATCGGCGACGACGACGACCGCGGCGCTTATCTGGAGGAACTGATCGTCCGGCGCGAGCTCGCGATGAACCACGTCTTCTACACGGAGGGCTACGATTCCTACGAGAAGGCCGTGCCGGACTGGGCGCGCAAGACGCTCGCTGAGCACGCGAAGGATGAACGCCCGCACGCCTATTCGGAGGCCGAACTGGCGGCCGGCGAGACCCACGACCTCTACTGGAACGCCGCGATGCGGGAGATGCGCGAGACCGGCTACATGCACAACCAGCTGCGGATGTACTGGGGCAAGAAGATCCTCGATTGGTCCCCCTCGCCCGAGGAGGGGTTCGCCCGCACGCTTCGGCTCAACAACCGCTACTTCCTCGACGGGCGCGACGCGAACTCCTTCACCAATGTCGCCTGGGTCTACGGCCTGCACGACCGGCCCTGGGCGCGACGCAAGGTTTTCGGGACCGTCCGCTACCAGAGCGAGAACTCACTGAAGAAGTTCGACGCGAAGGGGTACGTGAAAGCGGTAGAGAAACTCTGCGCCGCAGAGGGTTGAAAGGGGCCCGGTCCCGGATCAGGCGCATCGATCAAGGCCTTCGAATCGAGCCCGGGTGATATGCCGGGGCCGGCGTGCCTTGACTGACCTGGGCCACGCCACATCAAGTGCGGTATAGCATCCGCTCCGGCGGCGCGGGTGCAGTACTCGATCATGGTGGACACACGGGACGACGTGCGGGAAACGGCCGGATCCCCCCGCCCGCGGCGCTCCCGCTACCGCCGCTCGATCATGCGCCTGCGCTCGGCCTCGCTGGAGGCCTACCCGCTCTGGCGCGGCCGGATGCTGTTCCTGGCCGGGGGCATCTGCGTCGGCCTCGCTGCCGTGCTGATGGCCAAAGGGGCAGACCTCGCGCAGGACGGATTCCGGCGGCTCATCGCGATCTCCCCGCTGATCGCGCTGGTGCTGACGCCCGCCGGCTTCGCGCTCGCGGCGCTGCTCGCCCGCACGGTGTTCCCGAATTCGCAGGGCTCGGGCATCCCGCAGGTGATCGCGGCCCGGCACGCCCGGGATGCGCGCTTCCGGTTCTCGCTGATCTCCCCACGGGTGGCCCTCGGCAAGGTGCTGGTGCTGTTCCTCGGGCTGTTCTGCGGCGCCTCGGCAGGCCGCGAGGGGCCGACCGTACAGGTCGGCGCCGCCATCATGGCGGCCTTCGGCCGACTCACGCCGGACCGCCTGCCGGGCCTGTTGCTGGCGGGGGGCGCGGCTGGCGTCGCTGCGGCCTTCAATACGCCGCTCGCCGGCATCGTGTTCGGGATCGAGGAATTGGGCCGGGCCTACGAGGCACGCTCCTCCGGCCTGATCGTGGCCGGGATCGTCGCGGCGGGCCTGACCTCGCTGTGGCTTCTGGGCAATTACACCTATTTCGGCACCACCCAGGCTGAGCTGCCGTTCGCGGCGAGCTGGGTCGTGCTGCTGATCGCGGCCGTCGGCGGGCTCGCGGGCGGGTTGTTCAGCCGGATCGTGATCCTGTTTGCCCGCGGGCTACCGGGGCGCGCCGGCCGCCTGATCCGAGCTCGGCCGGTGGTGTTCGCGGCCGCCTGCGGGTTGTGCGTCGCCCTGTGCGGCCTCGCCTCGGGCGGAACGGCCTACGGCACCGGCTACGAGGAGGCCCGGAATATCCTCCACGGCGATGCCGCGGCCGGCTGGGCCTACGCGCCGTTGAAATTCGCCGCCACCGTGCTGAGCTCGATCAGCGGCATCCCGGGCGGGTTGTTCGCGCCGTCGCTCGCGGTCGGGGCCGGCCTCGGCGGCACGGTCCACAGCCTGCTGCCCGATATGCCGGTGGGCGCCCTCGTGCTGATCGGCATGGTGGCCTATTTGACGGGCGTGCTCCAGGCGCCGATCACCAGCTTCGTCATCGTCACCGAGATGACCCAGAACCACGCCATGATGATCCCGCTGATGGTGGCCGCATTGGTCTCCGACGCCGCCTCGAAGGCGGTCTGCCGGGGCGGCCTCTACCACACGCTCGCGGAGATCATGCTGGAGCGGGCCGACGTGCCGGCGCAGCCGGTAAGTCAGACCGCCTGACCGGCCTTAAGAAAATAAGCGGCCTGGGGCTGGACCGCGGAACGGTCTCGCTTGGCATTGGTTGAGGCAACGAAACCTAGCCCGGTCGTCGGGCGCGTGTGGAGTGATGCCATGACCCTCCTGAAATGGGCCCTCATCTGCTTCGTGATCTCGCTGATTGCCGGCGGCCTCGGCTTCACCGGCATCGCCTCGGGGGCGGGCTCGCTGGCCCGGATCCTGTTCGGCCTGTTCCTGCTGGTCGCCATCGTGATCGTGGTCATCGCCTTCGCGGTCGGCCAGGCGGTGTTCTGAGGCGCGCGTGATGCGCGGCACGGTCTGCCTCGTCACAGGGGCGACCAACGGGATCGGCTACGAGACGGCCTTGGGCCTCGCGCGCTTAGGCGCGCGGGTCGCCATCGTCGGGCGCGATGCCGCGCGGACGCGAGCGAGCGCGGACCAGATCCGCGCCGCGGCGCCGGGCGCCGTGGTCGATCCGCACATCGCCGACCTCTCGGCCCAGGCCGAGATCCGGCGTCTCGCCGCGACCCTGCGGGACGCCTATCCCCGCCTCGACGTGCTGGTGAACAATGCCGGCGCGATCTTCGACCACCGCACCCTGACCGTCGACGGGATCGAGCGCACCTGGGCGCTCGACCATCTGGGCTACGTGCTGCTGACGCTCGAACTGCTCGACACCCTCAAGGCGTCCGCGGCGGCCGGCGGCAAGCCGCGGATCGTCAACGTCGCCTCCGCGGCTCATACCCGAGGGCATGTCGATTTCGACGACATCGAGGGCGCACGGCGCTACGGGGCCATGCGGGCCTACGCGCAGGCCAAGCTCGGCAACGTGCTGTTCACCTATGCCCTCGCCCGGCGGCTGCGGGGCGAAGGCATCACGGTCAATGCCCTGCATCCGGGGGTGATCAATACGGGCTTCGCCCGGAACACCGGCGGCCTGTTCGGTACCGCGTGGTCGCTGATGCGGCCGTTCCTGACAACACCGGAGAAGGGCGCGCAGACCTCGCTCCACGTAGCGAGCGCCCCCGAGCTCGATGGCGTCACAGGCCGCTACTTCTCCCATTCGAAGCCCAAGGCCTCCTCGTCCGAGAGCCGCGACGAGGGCGTGCAGGAGCGGGTCTGGGCGCTGAGCCTGAAGCAGGTGGGGCGGAGTGAATGAGGGGAGACTGGCTCAGGCGGCGGCCGACACGAAGCCAGGTTTGATAGAGGTCTTGAAGAGCGTCATGTCCCCCAGAGCGCATCGCGTTCTTCGGGGGTCAGAGATGTCTGCGGGCCCGCTTGGCCTTCGCGAAGGCTGCTCGGCGGATTGCCGCCACACGCTCCGCAAAAGGAATCGCTGCGTCCGCGCTCGCTGTAGCGGTCCGGCGCCCCTGCTTGATCGTCGCCGGATCGCTAGGCGCCTCACTTGGCTTCATGGTTTCCTCGGCTGCGGTTCGGGGCGGGTCTGTTCAGGCGCCCCTTTCCCGGACAGGTGTAGCGGCAGCGGAACCTGATCCGGGATCTAGCATGAGACGTCGCGAAGCGTCTGACGGCATCAAACAGTGCCGCTTGCGCGGCGCTTCCTATGCTGGTTCCCGGGTCGCATTCCGCTTTCGCTCCATGCGCCCAGGAAAGGGTGCCGCCGTGAAGCCCCCCCTCACGCTGCCCGCCGCACCCCGTGATCCCCCTGCTGCTGGATCTCGACGAACACCCGGGTCACGTCCGGATTGCGCTGCTTCAGCGCCCGGTCGAGGCGGGTCACGAGGCCCTCGACATCGCCCGCGCTTACGTCATCGGCCATGTCGATGCTGAGATTGACTAGGATGTCGGAGGGGCCGAGGTGCTGAGTTAGCACCTCGTTGACGTGGAGCACGCCCGGCTCGGCGCGGGCCAGCTCGAAGATCGCAGCGACGACCTCGGGATCGGCGGCCTCGCCGATCAACAGGCCATGGGTCTCGACCATCAGGAAGCCGGCCATCCCGATCAGCACGAGGCCGATCCCCACCGAGGCCCAGCCATCGAGGCTCGGCATTTCCAGGATATGGCTCAAGGCGACCCCGGTGAGGGCGATCAGCAGGCCGATCAGCGCCGCGGTGTCCTCGGCCAGAACCGTGAACAGGGTCGGATCCTTGCTGCGCCGGATCGCCCGCACGGCCGAGTGCTGGCCCTTCTCGGCCCAGAACTGGCGCATCGCCACGAAGAACGAGGTGCCCTCGGCCACGATGGCGAAGCCCAGGATGCCGACATTCACCCAGATCCCGGGCAGCTTGTAGCCGAAGAGTTCGGCGTCCACGTCCGGCTCGGGGTGGCGAACGCGCTCGATGCCCTCGTAGACCGCGAAGACGCCACCCCCGAGGAAGATCATCAGGGCGACCACGAAGGCGTAGAAGTAGATCTCGCGGCCGTAGCCGAACGGGTGCCGGTCGTCGGCGGGCCGCTCGGACCGCTTCATGCCCACCAGCAGCAGCACCTGATTGGCTGTGTCGACCACCGAATGCACGCCCTCGGCGAGCATCGCGGTCGAGCCGGTCAGCGCCCCACCGACGAACTTCGCCACCGCGATGGCAAGATTGGCGCCCGCCGCCGCGTAGATCGCCCCCGTGCTCTCGTGCGCCATCCGGTAAACCTCTGCACCCCGATCCGCGCCGCCCACCGGGCACCGCCACGCTCCAGCCGCGGCGGTGCAAGCGTTCCAGTGCACGGCCGGTTCCCATGTGGACGCGGCTGGGCGGCCCGTGCAACCTGTCGCCGCTCAAGGTTTTCCGGAGGCGGCATGGCCGACGCGCGCTACGACCCCGACAACATCTTCGCCAAGATCCTGCGCGGCGAGATCCCCTGCCACCGCGTCTACGAGGACGCGCAGACGCTGGCCTTCATGGACGTGATGCCCCAGGGCGAGGGCCATACCCTGGTGATCCCCAAGGCGCCGGCCCGCGGCCTCCTCGATGCCGACCCCGAATCGCTCGCGGCCCTGATGGCAAGCGTCCAGCACGTCGCGCGGGGCGTGAAGGCGGCGTTCCAGGCGGACGGGCTTACGGTGTTCCAGTTCAACGAGCCGGCCGGCGGCCAGACCGTGTTCCACCTGCACGTCCACGTCATCCCGCGGCGGGAGGACGTGCCGCTGAAGCGCCACGAGGGCGGCATGGCCGACAACACGATCCTGGCCGAGCACGCGGCGCGCATCCGCGCGGCGCTCGACACGCAGCGCTAAGGGTCAGGCCGCGCTGGCCGAATCGCCCTGGGCCATGCTGGCGAGCAGTCGGCGCAGGGCGGCGTTCTCGGTCTCCAGCTCGCTCACGCGCCGCAGCAGCAGGGTGACGGAGGCATCGGTGGCGACCGGATCGGGCACCGCCGCAGCCGCAGCCCGGGCGGCGTCCTCGAAGGTCACGCCGATCCCGTCCTCCCGCCGCCAGCGCAGGGTCGCCCGGTAGGTGCGGTCCTTCTGCGGGATGTAGAGGTCGAACACCTCCGGCAGCGTCGTGGTCTCGCTCATGACGAGGCGCGCGCCGGACGAGGACATGTCGCGCACGAGGCAGTCGAAGCTGGACGACCCGTTGTTGAAGACGATGCGCCCCTTGAGGAAGACCCTCTGGCGCGTCTCTCGGCGGTGCTCCGACATACGTGCGGCTCCGGAAGGCTGACAATTCGACAGAGTCTGCACGCCAGCTCTTAAGGAATCTTCGTCGGGATACCGGACTCCGGACCTATTTCAGAGCCGGATATCGATAGAGAGCGGGCGGATGCGGGTTCTCGTCCGGGAGCAGTGCGGCAGCCGCCGGTTCCGCGCGTCTCACATCCCGGCAGGGAGGAAAGTGCGTGCGGAGTCCCCGCTCACGCCGTGAAGCGCCGGTCCACCGTCTGGAACAGATAGAAGCCGTTGAAGCGCACGGCGGTGTCGGCGGCCCGGTCGTCGAAGTCGAGGGGCTGACGGCTGCCGTCACAGAGCTTGCCGCCGAAAACCCACCGGCCGGCACCGATGAAGGGCGGCACCGTGCTCGCCTCCGGCACCGCGCAGCAGAGGCCCTCCTCGCCCTTGAGCTGGAACAGGTTGTAGCTTCGCATTCGAAGTCCTCCGCCTGGCCGCCCTTGAAGCCACCTGTTCCCTGTGCAGGAGCCTGCACTGGCAATAATTGGCTTGACCGTGCTCATAATGGCACAATCGGTCGAGTTTGTGACGGTCAAGTTTCAGGGACGTTTCGGTTCAGCTCGTCGATCCAGATCCGCGCCGAGCCGTCCGAGGGCGCGCGCCAGTCGCCCCGGGGCGACAGGGAACCGCCGGCCGAGACCTTCGGGCCGTTCGGGAGTGCCGAGCGCTTGAACTGGCTGAAGCCGAAATAGCGGTTCAGGAACACGCCAAGCCAGCGCCGGATCTCGGGAAGGTCGTAGGCGACCCGCTTGGCTTCGGGGAAGTCCGGCGCCCAGAAGCCATGGTCCTTGTCGCCCCAGGCGTGCACCGCCAGGAAGGCGATCTTCGAGGGGCGGAACCCGTAGCGCAGCGTGTAGAACAGGTTGAAATCCTGCAGCGCGTAGGGGCCGATCGTGGCCTCCGTGCTCTGCGGGCTGTCGTCCTGGTCCATCGGCACCAGTTCGGGGGAGATCTCGGTGTCGAGGACCGCCTGCAGCGTGCGCGCCTCCTCGGGCCCGACCTCGCCGTTGCCGATCGCCCAGCGGATCAGATGCTGGATCAGGGTCTTGGGTACGCCGGCATTGACCGCATAGTGGCTCATCTGGTCGCCGACGCCGTAGGTGCACCAGCCGAGCGCCAGTTCCGAGAGGTCGCCGGTGCCGACTACGAGACCGCCCGCGTTGTTGGCCAACCGGAACAGGTAATCGGTGCGCAGCCCCGCCTGCACGTTCTCGAAAGTCACGTCGTAGACCGCCTCGCCCCTGGCGAAGGGGTGGTTCATGTCGGCGAGCATCTGCTTGGCGGCCGGGCGGATGTCGATCTCGGCGGCCGTGCAGCCGAGCGCCTTCATGAGCGCGTGGGCGTTGGTCTTGGTGGCGTTCGAGGTGGCGAAGCCCGGCAGCGTGTAGGCCATGATGTCGGAGCGCGGGTATCCCAAGCGGTCGAACGCCTTGGCGATCACGATCAGCGCGTGGGTCGAATCGAGGCCGCCCGAGACGCCGATGATGGCCTTGCGGGTGCGGGTGGCCTCAAGCCGCTGGGCGAGGCCGGCCACCTGGATGTTGTAGGCTTCGTAGCAATCCTGCGCGAGGCGCGACGGGTCGGCCGGCACGAAGGGGAAGCGCTCGATCCGGCGGATCAGGCCGAGATCGGCCTCGGGCGGGTCGAGCCGGAACGGGATCCGGCGATAGGCGAGGGCGTGGCGGCGCGCGTCGTCGTCGAAGCTGCCGGCCTGGAGGCGCTCCTGGGCGATCATGTCGAGGTCGATATCGGCCATCGTGGCCACCGGCTCCTGCGGGAAGCGCTGGCCCTCGGCGAGGCGCACGCCCAGCTCGTCGATGCTGGTCTGGCCGTCCCACGACAGGTCGGTGGTCGATTCGCCCTGGCCGGCGGCGGCGTAGACATACGCGCAGGCGCCCCGCATCGACGCGGCCCGCGACAGGAGTGCGCGCGACTCGGCCCGGCCGACTGTGATCGGGCTGCCCGAGAGGTTCGCCAGCACCGTGGCGCCGGCCAGCGCCGCGCGCATGCCGGGGGGCTCGGGCACCCACAGGTCCTCGCAGATCTCCACCCCGACCACGAGGCCCGGCAGATCCTCGGCCGGGAACAGCAGGTCGGTGCCGAACGGCGCATCGATGCCCGCGACCCGGATGGTCTCGCCGACGATCCCCGCTCCGGACGCGAAATGGCGCTTCTCGTAGAACTCCCGGTAGTTCGGCAGGAAGGTCTTCGGGATCACGCCAAGCAGGCGGCCGCCCTGGATGGCGAGCGCGCAGTTGTAGATCCGGTGGCGCCAGCGCAGCGGCGCGCCGACGAGCAGCAGCGGCCGCAGGCCCGCCGATTCGGCGATCACCCGGGCGGCTTCTTCCTCCACGGCATCGAGCAGCGTCTGCTGCAGCAGCAGATCCTCGATCGCGTAGGCCGACAGCCCGAGTTCGGTGAAGACCGCCAGTGCCGCACCCGCATCGTGGCAGGTCTGCGCGAGGGCGAGCACCGCGTCGGCGTTGCGCGCGGGCTCGGCCGGGTGGCTGCGGCCCGTGCAGGCCGCTACCCGGGCGAAGCCGTGGCGGTAGAGGGAGCTGAAGGTGGCCGGTCCGAGGCCCCGGAGATCGGCGGGGGAGGGGAAAGGCGGCTGGGTCACGGGCACCTGTCCGTCGGAGGGTCTCTCAAGCCCATATGTGGCTCGATCTTGGGGCTGCATACAGTGGAGGACGCCCGAGAGGCTTCGGATGCCCTCTATGGCCTCCTCATTTCACGGGCTCGACCGCCCGCTTTTCGCGTCGGCTTCCCGTTTTGGCTCCGCCGAATTTCACCGTCACCGTCGCCTCTGCTGCGGCCAAGGTAAGCTGCCGCCCAGTCTTGCGTATGGCCCCGGTCGATGCCAGCGCGGCGACATCGTCATAGACGCGCCTGTAGGGCCGCCCGACGCGGCCGGCGAGGGCTGTGATGGATGGTGCCGGCGCATCCGCGAGCGCGTCTAGGATCTCGAGCCGCGCGTTCGAGAAGGCCGCCTTGAAGCCGTTCAGGCTCTCAAAGACGAGTACGGGCCGTTCGGGCGTGAGGTCGCCCGCTTCGGCGCGGTGCCAAGCCGTGATGAAAGCCTCCCCGATCTCTTCGGCCGAACCGCCGATCTGAATGAGGGTGCCCTTGGTCATAGCGATCCTCCGCGAAGCAGGCGGACCTCGCTGAGGAAATCCGCGACCAGCTGCTCGACTGTGGTGACGATGTAGTTCGACGGCAGGTCGCCGCGATGGACGTGGTCGCCCTTCCCCGCTTCGTTGTCGTAGGCGAGGATACGCTCACCGGCACGACCGTAGAACAGTGAATATTTCAGGCTGTGCGCTGATCCGCGTACGGGCGTCGGCACCACCACGATTTTCATCTGAAGGATCACGCCGTCGTCGTAAACGATCCGGCGGCTGAAGAAGGGGGTCGCCTTGGCCATGGATTAAATGTGCCGGCCGCAATATGACGTCAAGCGTCATATTTGTCAGGCGGAATGCTTCTGATTGAGCACTTCGAGGTGGGCTTCTCTCTTTACGGGCATCCTGTCCCGCAGCGTCCCACCGCCCCACCGACAGCCCACATGGTTTCCACCAGATGGCCCCATGGCAAGCCTCCATTAACGACGAATGGCCTAACTCGGAGCAGCCGCCGCGCACCGGCGGATCCCTGTTTCGAGTATCGTTCGAGAACCCATGCGCGCATCGGGACGGCCTCCGTACTCTCACCGTGATCCCGCCCGCCCGGTGCGCGGCGGCGACCGCTCGGGTCTCTCCCTGGGAGCCCTGGCGCATCGGCTGATGGCGCTCCGCGCCAGCCTCACCCGCCGCCTGTCCGGCTCCCCCGCCGGGTTGCCCGCCCGTCCGGCCCACGGCGCTTCCGGGCGTCGGGCCGAGCCGAGCTGGCTGACCACGCCCGCCACGATGGTCGGGCGCGACATGCCGGAGCGTTCCATGCGTCCGCGCGCTGCCACGCCCGAGCATGTCTGGCCCGACGAGGTCTTCGACGACCGGGCGCGCCTCGATGCGCCGGAGGCACCGGTGTTCGAGAGCCGGATCGACCGCAGCGCCTCCTCGCCGGGCGTGCTGGTGCGTCAGCCCCGCCGGCCCGCCGCCATCGCGCCCGAACATGCTCCGGACGGTGCCCCTTTGCACGCCCCGGTCCCCGCACCGCATCCGGCCATGACCGCCTCGGCCGTGCGCTACACCCGTACGCCCGATTCGGTGCTGCAGGAGCGCCGCCAGCGCGCCCTGGAGGCCGAGCGCGTTGCCCTGGAGCGGGCCCGCGCAGAGGCGCAGGCCGCCGCCCTGGCTCAGGAGACCGAGCGGACCGCCCGCGAGCAGGCGGAGCATGAACAGGCCGAGCGCGCCCGGACCGTCGACGCGCAGGCGGAGCAGGCCTTGGACGTCTCCGTCCTGTCCGGTCCCGCCCACGAGGCCGAGGTGGTGCCGCTCTGGCGCCAGCCCTTCGTCGCCCCGCCGGGCGTCCGCTTCTTCCGGACGCCGGACCGCCGCCCGGCCCGGCCCGCCGTCGAGCTGGCCGCGTCGACGGCCGTGATCGCCCCGGTGACGGTGGCTTCAATCGCTCTTGAGCCGGCTATCCAGGACATGGTCGCCCAGACGTCCTTCATCGACGAGGCCGCCCTGCCGCAGATCGAGGCCGCTATCGAGGCCCCTGCTCGGGACTGGTCCGATCTGCCGGACTGGTCGGGGGTCCAGCCCTGGTTCGGCGGCGGCGATTGGTCGTCCGTGGAAGCCTGGGCGGCCCTGGAGCCGCAGCCTGCCGAGGCCACCCCGGTGCCGGCCGCCATCGAGCCCGCCACCTCGATGATCCCGGATGCCGTGCAGCCGCCGCGGCCAGTCTACGTGCTCGACCGGCTCGTGCGGTTCGATCAGCCGCCGCGCCCCGCCGATGGGCAGGACAACGGCCGGATGCAGGCGCCCGAGACCGTACATCGGGATGACGCGGACGCCGCGATCCGCAGCGCGTTCCTGCCCTCCGCCGCGGCGTCGGCGCCGGCAGGCCTGTCGCTGGTCTTCGGCCCGGGCAGCGCCACGGCTGGAGCACACACCACCGAGGCACCGACCGCCGAGGCTCCGCGTCGCGCCCCGATGCTCAGCGCCATGGCGGCCCGGGCCGCGATCCGCGCCGCCGGGCAGCCGAGTTCCGCACCGGCGCTCCCTCCGGTCCAGGCCGAGGCTGTGCCGGTGGCACCGGCCGTGTCCGGCCCGGAGCAGGCCGAGGTCGAGCGGGTGGTAATTCCGATGACCCCGCGTCCGGTCCTGCTGCGGGGCAAGCTGGCGCCCCAGCCTGAGCCGGCGCAGCCCGAGCCGGCTTTGGCCGAGATCGAGGCCGAAGGCGAGGCTGAGCTCGAAGCCGCGCCCGTCGCGACCATGATCGAGCCGGTCGCCGCCGCGCCGGTTGCGCTGCCGATGGTCTCGCCCCGGGCGCACCTGATCCCGGCGGGCCGGCATCTGGAGATCGCGTCCATCGAGAACGCCGATTACGAGCTGCCGTCCCTGGAATTGCTCGCCCTGCCGGCCCCCGGCGGCAGCGAGGAGGTCGATGCCGACGTGCTGGAGCAGAACGCCCTCAACCTGCAGCAGACGGTCCAGGATTTCGGCGTGCGCGGCGACATCCTGGCGGTGCGGCCGGGCCCGGTCGTCACCCTGTACGAGCTCGAGCCCGCCCCCGGCACCAAGTCCAGCCGCGTGATCGGCCTGTCCGACGATATCGCCCGGTCGATGTCGGCGGTCTCGGCCCGCGTCGCGGTCGTGCCCGGCCGGAACGTCATCGGCATCGAATTGCCGAACGAGACCCGCGAGACCGTCTACCTGCGCGAACTCCTGGCCTCGGCC
>NZ_JALNUL010000129.1:0-2975 GCF_026540775.1 Methylobacterium sp. GC_Met_3 | reverse complement strand
CTTAGAGCGTCTAACAAAACCGGGTTTGGCGCGTTAAGTGGAGATGGCAGGACCGCTCCTCCCCGAAGGCCTCTGGGCCGAGATCGCACCGTTGCTTCCGCCTGAACGCGCCAAGCCGAAGGGCGGTCGGCCGCGAACCTCCGACCGCGCGGCACTGACGGGGATCCTGTTCGTGCTGCGCTCAGGCACGCCGTGGGAGTTGCTGCCCCGGGAGATGGGCTGCGGTTCGGGGATGACCTGCTGGCGGCGCTTGCGCGACTGGCAGAGGGCCGGAGTGTGGGACCGCCTGCAACACGCGCTGCTCGACCGGCTCGGCCGCCAGAACGGCATCGATTTTAGTCGAGCCTCCCTCGACAGCGCCTCGATCGCCGCAAAAAGGGGGGCGCGGCGACGGGCCCGAACCCGACCGATTGGGGCAAGCCGGGTACGAAGCGCCACATCCTCACCGATGCGAAGGGCATCCCCCTCGCGCTGAAGCTGACGGGCGCCAACGTGCATGACAGCCGGATGCTGGAGGCGGTTGTGGATGCTGTGCCGCCGATCCGTTCATGCTGGGGACGGCCGCGCAAGCGGCCCTCGAAGCTGCACGCCGACAAAGCCTACGACCACCGCCGCTGCCGTCAGGCGCTGACCCGCCGTCGCATCCAGCACCGCATCGCCCGGCGCGGGATCGAGAGCAGCCAGCGGCTGGGACGTCACAGGTGGGTCGTCGAGCGGACGCTGGCTTGGTTCGCCCAGTTCCGTCGCCTCGCCATCCGCTACGAGCGACGGGCCGCCATCCATCTCGCATTCTCGACGCTGGCTGCCGCCCTCATCGTCTGGCGCTTCATCGAACGATGGTTTTGTTAGGCGCTCTAAGGTCGCGAACCGCTGCTAATGCACGCCGATGGGGTCTGGGCCGGTAATCCACGTCCTAGGCTTGTCACGCTCCTCTTCCTGCCAGCGATGCTCTCAGTCGATCCGGCGACGGGAGCACTTGGAGCTGCTACGCCACCACCACCCCATGCTGATACTCCAGAGATGTTCGCGATACCGCACGGCGTTGTTGCAGGTGGGCACGTGACGACAGGCGGTGTGCGGGCCAGTTCCCTGCATTACGCCCGTGACGCCTTGGCCTGGCGGTCGTGTGAGGGTCGGTGCGTGCGGGGGGCGCCAAGCACCGCGAAGCGCCGACTCACAGCTCGGATCCTGTTATGAACGGGTGCGTTTATCGGCTTCTCGCAAACTGAGCGGTCGAGTCATTATCCCTCCTAAGAACCCAGCGGCTCGGCACCTTCATGCCTTCTATCGTAGCGCGGCTTGGGCTGCTTCTCACACTCACGCTGCCCAGCAGAGCTTTGGCGGAAGCCACTTCTTTAAACGTACCGATCCTGATGCACGGGGCAATCGGTGAGAATGCCTGTCCTGGGAAGGGGAAGGTGATCGCGATTGGGCAAGGGGCTGAGAGCTTCCTGCCCGTTCAGAGTGGTCCGGGTGAGACGCCGTTCCGCGAGATCGGCCGCCTGCACGACAGCGATATAGTCGTGATTTGTGAGAAGCTTGGACCGTGGCTGGGTGTTGTCTACGGATCAGCACTGCTCGGATGCCGAACTACGATCCTCGTACCCGTCGAGCAGAATTACACCGGCCCCTGTGAGCACGGTTGGGTGCTGGCTCGCTACATCAGCCTCAGCAAAGATCAAAGATAGCGTCAATTGCCAAGCAATAAGCATCTAAGTCATTATTGACCATCGGATGATATTAGTTAATAACTTGTTGGCGGGATGCTGCTGTTTGTGAGGAAATACATAGTGGATCAGTGCTCGCTTAGTCTCGCGAGATCATTATGGTGCGGGTTTCGGTGCTCAGGCTCACGCGTCGCCGGGGCACGTGCGTTTTAGCAAGCCTCGCAGCCCCACCATTGGCCCTCCTCGCTGGTACGAGTTCCGCCAGCGCCCACGTGAAGTGATTCTGTGCCTACGACGTCGCCGGCCAGAGCCGCGGCCCCGAAAAGGTGCTGTGCGCTGACTTCGAGTGGCTCGCTGATCTAATTGTTGGCGGCGCAGTCTGGCACTTGAGGCGTGCCCTCTCACGGACCCTTGGTAATCATATTCCTCGCTTGCTCAGCCGCAGTAGCACATCACTCAACAACCCTGCCGATGTCGCGACCCCGCGTTTATCCGTCGCTATGACGAGATCCGGCTGCACTGGCTTTTCATAGGGAGCCGACACACCAGTGAAGCCGGCGATCTCGCCGGCCCGCGCTCGACGGTAGAGCCCCTTCGGATCACGCGTCTCACAGATCGCCAGCGGCGCTTCGACGAACACCTCTAGGAACGGGATGTCGCCGGCGATCCGCCGGGCCAGCGCTCGGTCGGCGCGGTAGGGCGAGATGAGCGAAACGATCACCACCGAGCCCGCCTCGGCCATCAGCCGCGCCACCTCGGCAGTGCGCCGGACGTTCTCGGACCGGTCCTGCGCCGTGAAAGTCAGGTCGGCATTCAGCCCATGACGGAGATTGTCGCCGTCGAGGACCGCGCTGTGCCGGCCGCCTGCCACCAGGGTCCGGTCGGCCGCCGCCGCGAGCGTCGACTTGCCGGCCCCCGACAGGCCGGTCAGCCAGGCGATCACTGGCCTCTGGCCGAGGAGCGCCCAGCGGTTTTCCCGCGGCTGAAGGCAGTGCCACTTGACTTCGGCGACGTTCTTATGCGGGACGCACATGTCCGCCGCCTACCGAACACGCCAAGCCGGGTAGCCGGCCAGCTCGGCAAGGCGCCCGGTAACCCGCTCAAAGAAGTCGTCTGCGCGCTGACGTCCTGCAGGCGGAGCGCGGAAACCGGCGTACACCATCGCATCCGTCATCAGCTGCTGAACCATCGCCTCCGTCTCCTGAGCGATCGGTTGTGCCGCGAGCTCATTTGCTGGCGCCGTAGGAGCGCGGGCGACGACTTGGTCCCAGGAACAATTCCAGCAGATGTCGGCGAGCCGCGCATTAG
>NZ_JALNUL010000128.1:0-2977 GCF_026540775.1 Methylobacterium sp. GC_Met_3 | reverse complement strand
GGGTTGTAGTAACCCGGGCCGAAATCGAGCACCTGCCGCCGGGTTGCGTCGACCGGCATGAAGCTCACGTCGATGGCGGTCGACTGAAGCGCCGCAATGGCAAGACCGCCAACGTGATAAAGACCGGCTTCCGCGGCAAGGCAGTGGTCGAGGGCGGCTCCGGCGCCGCGACGCGCACCGCGGGGCTCTTGGGCGGGATCCTAAGCTATGCCGTCGCTGAGCGCGTCATCACGACGAACCCGGCCGTCGGCGTGAAACGGCCGGCCGGCAAGAAGCGGAAGCGGCGCCTGACACCGGACGAATATACTGCGCTCGGCAAAGCACTCGTCGAGACAGAGGAGGGCTCTCTGGAGCGGTGGCAAGCCTTAGCCGGCGTCCGGCTACTGGCCCTGACCGGCTGCCGGCTCAGCGAAATAGTGAAGCTGCGGTGGTCCGAGATCGATAGAGCGGAACCATGCCTACGGCTGGAGGATACGAAGGAGGGCGCCCCCGTTCGACCGATCAGCAGAGCCGCTCTGCTGATCCTAGACGATGTCCAGCGGGTTCCTGGCTCGGTCTACGTTCTGCCGGCCGCACGGGGAGGGCAGGGGCCTTTCGTCAGCCTCGACGATGCACTGGAGCGCATCGTGAGCAAGGCAGGGCTGGAGGGCGTTTCGGCACACACCCTTCGTCATTCATTCGCTTCGACGGCTGGGGACCTCGGCTACAGCGACTCGACGATCGGCGCGATGCTGGGACATGCCGGCCGCGGAATGACGTCCCGGTACATCCACCATCTCGACACAGTGCTGATCGCGGCAGCGGATCGGGTCGCCATGCAAATCTCTGGAGCGATGGGCGTCGCTGAAAAAGCTGATCCGTGAAAACACCGCGCGAAGGGGGGCCCTATCATCTCTGCGACCAGCCGTGGACGCGATCGGGATGCGCACAAAGCCGGGCGAGCCATGATGATATGGCCGCCCCAGTCGACGTGTCTCGTTAAGGCTGCTCTTACCCTGATCGCAGCGCAGCGAAACCTCGGTAGAGGCACCTGCGTACCGCCGCCCATGGCCGACAAGCACGCCCATCCGACGACGGACCCGTTGCATCAGAATGAAGACCGACTTGCCCACGTCCCTCAACCGAAATTCGCCGCTGCGTGGACGGCCTGAGTCGGAGAGCCGCCTGCCTTGATGCTAGAAAGTCGGTCCGAGATGATCCGCCTCCTGGTGGGCAGCGTCCCGGTCGCTCAACCGGCAGAGAGAAACGCGATCGGCGGGGGCTAGCGCAGAGGGAGGCGTAAAGCTTCGGAGCGCAAGACTGGGCGTGTCGTGATGATATGGCCACCCGGCGAGCGTGCCGCGATAGACGGGGCAGGGGCCCCGCGGTAGGCCTCCACCATGGCCAAAGAGATCCCCAGCGTCGGCGACCTGCGCCGCAAGTCCGAGGTGACGGACGAGGAGATCGAGGCCGCCACAGCCGCCCACCTGAAGGACGAGGGCGACCCGCCGTTCGCGTTCAAGTCCGGCCACACCGACGACGTGGCAAAGGCGATCGAGATGCACCCGCAGGCCAAGGCACTGCTGGCCGAGGAGGCCACCACACCGGGTCTGCGGCGCACGATGGTGAAGACCGCCGTGATCATGGGGTTTCCGGTCCCAGCATGAGCGGTAAGCGGCTCTTGCCCAATCGATCAATTAGTGGATGTTGAGTAGAAGCTTCGTCGTGGAATTGACTTCACCTGTAAACCAGACATATTCACACTTTACTGTAGTCATTCCGGGTCTTATTGCACTAATAATAAAGATACTGGCTATTTCATAGCCTACTTTGCCACCGTTTAACCCATCCGCCAATCCATCTGCTCTTTTCCACCCATTCCCTTTGACGTTGACAATGCTCTCATCAGCAGAAGCGCATTGCCAAGAAGTCGGCAGCCCGCTGCCAGACCGTAATTTTATTGAAAAAGTATCCCCTACCGAGACTGACGCTTCGCTATTTTTAACTGTTTCTTCTTTCGCTGGTGTTACATCTATAATGTTATCATCATTCGACAATGCCGAAGAAATTGAAGAGCATGTTAATATTATTGCAGTCAGAATATGTCGTTTCTTTAAGAGCGTTGTCATGACTGCTTCCATCATAACGATTTCGAGTGAAATGCTAATACACAGACTTCCATCAATAAAAAATGAAGCTGTTGAGAGCATCTTCACAGTTACGGTGTACTTACAGGATCGTAACCAACACCGTTAAGCCCAGCAGCGGGCCGGTACTGCCGATCTGCGCAAAGCGCCGGCAACTCACCGGCCCGCACCCTTCATGGCGAATTCCCAGACAGGAATACCCCAGACCTGACCCTGCTTGGTCCGGTAACCCGAGCCCCGATCGAACACGATCCGAGTTGGCTCCACCGCCACGGCCTTGCTGCCGGACACCATCATCACGCCGCAGTAGTCCACCCGCAGCGTCCCGTGCTCAGGGTGGAGCGCGAATAGCTCGGCAGCCGTCCACCCCAGCGAGTGTGCCTCTGCGCCCAGCCTTTCGCAGAAGTCGATAGCGGCCTCCCGTAGCGGCACCCACCGGGCCGGAGTGAGATACCGGCAGGGCGAGGCGTGGGGCGAGATGTTTTCGATGGCGCCGTGCCAGATGGCGACGGGGTTCGGGATCAGGGTTGGGGCGAGGCTGGCTGACATCCGGCCCAGCTACGCTAGGACAGGGCGCCCGGCCATGCGGCCAGAAGCGGGATTGTCCAACATGGGTTGGGATAGGCCCGTTTTGCAAATGCCGCGGCTGTGGGGCGGCATAGCACCTTAAAGCTAATCTGTAGGCGGGCTACGCTGAAGAGCGTGGCAAATCGCGCAACAAAATGCCCGCAGGGTGCGCATTCACGATTTCGTGGCCTATTATTTCGGTTATTAGCCACCTAAATCGGGTAGAAACAAACAGAAATACTTTATCTAGTTCTGTTGCCATCAAGCAACGCGATCAAGGTACG
>NZ_JALNUL010000127.1:0-3117 GCF_026540775.1 Methylobacterium sp. GC_Met_3 | reverse complement strand
CCGCCAGTCCGTTCAGGCGACGACAGGCCCTAGTCGGCATCGCTAGGTGCGGCAGCAGTCGGGCGGCGGGTGTGGCACCGAGCGCCAGCGCGGCCCGAACTTGGGCATCGGCCAGCTGGTGAGTTCTCTGAGCGTAGCGGTCGACGAGGCGCGGCAGGCGCTCGGCGAAGGTCCGACGCGCGCAATCAGGTTCGTGGCAGTAGAAACGTTGGATCGTCAGGGTCAGACGAACCACCTGACCACTTGTCGGCAGGTCGGCGGCCTGTCGGTGATAGCGACTATGAACCGATCGACTGATGGTACGACAACCTGGTAATTACCCAGGCCTGTGATGGCAGGGTTCAGGGACCGATGGTTTTGAGGACGGTGCTGAAGGGGCTGCTGCCTGTGAGGCGGGCGGTATCGACGACGGTGCGGATGGCGGCCTCACCCTCGGCCGCCCACATGGCGCGGTAGCCGTTGGTGACCTTGCGCTGCACGATGGCCGGACGAAGCAGCCGCTCGGAGCCGTTGTTGGTCGGCTCGACCTTTCCGGGATAGGCGAGGAACACCAGGAGCTGATCGCGGGGGCGGCTGATCTTGGCCTGGAGCTCGCGGGTCAGGTCACAGCGGCTCGGCGTGGCCAGGATGGCGCCGAGCTGCCGATCCAGGCTGCGGCGCTTGGCCGAGAGGGTCGAGGAAGCCAAGTCGGTGACGCGCTCGGCCAGGGCGAACACGCTTCCCAGCCAGAGTTGCAGGCGCCAGGGCACGAGATCGTCGCTGACCTCGACAGCGTAGGTGACGTCGCGCGCCAGATGCGCCAGGCAGGTCTGGTGCTCATCCGCGTGGCCTTGTTGGGCCGTGTAGCGGTCGGAGATCCACACAGCGGGCCGATGCCCGTCCATCATCTCGCGCATCACGACAGCGCCACGCGTCGGCGAGGCCGTGTGCACCACCGCGTCGGCCGAGTGGAACAGCCAGTGGTAGGCGTTCGAGCTCTCGATGCGCACGCGGGTCTCGTCGCAGGCGACGACCTTAGCCCGGCGCAGGGTCGCGATGGCCGCGTCGCGACCCGGACCGAAGCAGCCTTTGGGCACGCCGGAGCAGGTTCATCAGCCCGCCCTGGCTGAGCGTGAGGCCGAACAGGTTGGAGAGCGCCGCCTGCAGCCGCTCATACGAGTGCGCCTGAAAGGTCTTGAGGTCCGTCGCCACCGCGTGCTTCCGTGGGCCGAAGGGCGTGCCGCGCGCCGCCTCCGGTGCGACGCCCCGCTCCCCGCAGCTCGGGCAACGGACCGCGAACCGGCGGTGCTGCGTCACGATCGGCGCCACCGCGGGCAGCTCGATCTGCTCAGAGACGCTAACGATCTCTGCCGGAAGAGCGGCGTGCAGGCTGGCGCCGCAGCACGCGCACGCCTCGGGACGATGCTGGACGACTGCGTCAGGATCATCGCTGACGACGCGGCTGTGACCCTCGTGACCGGGCTTGGCGCCGCCGGGCTTGGAGTGCTCGCGCTGCTCCTTGCGATCGGTCGCGGGCGGCTTGGACGAGGTGCGCGAGGTCTTCTCTGGCCGCTGCAGCCGCAGCACCACCTCATCCTGAGCCTGTCGAAGGATCGATCAGCTCTTCGCGGCTCAGCCGTTCAAGGTCGCTGCGGCTCATCTCACGAGAGAATCAGCGAAATCCGTCCCGCGCAAGTGCGTGGGTAATTACACAACCTGGGCAACGGGCGTGATCGCGCTTCGCTTGAGCGGTAATGCGAAGGGCAGCGCACTTCTCACGCGTCACGTGGAGACAGCGACAACCGGGGATGCGACAGAGGAGGGTCATGCCCTGATTTGAGAATCCCTGCTCGGTTCAGCCAGGAGCTACCTCCCGGCATCCGCCCCAGCAACCCTCGTCCACCAAACTTGGCGAAGAGCCACTTTTCAGGGGGCAGGCCAATCTACGAACGCATCTGCCACCTGCGTGCCGTTCCGATCCTGCTGGGCCAGACCAAAATTGAGAGCATGCTCTGATGCCTCGGTATCGACGTCGAGGATGCTCTCAGGCTCGCCGAAGAAACGGAGATCTGAGCGTTCGGCCCGTCGGCTTCGGCATCAAGCGTCCTCCAAACCTGTCGGGCGGAATGAGCCATCTCGGCCATCAATGCGCCAAAGGGATGTCCTGTAAGCGGATGTTGATTTTCTCGATTGCTGTTCGATGACAGACGGATGCCGAATGAGTATGAGGATCTGATGAGCGGCCACGTCAACGTCATCGCCACGGCAGCCGCCGACTTCGTGTCGCGCGATCACATGTCTGACCCGGCCTACCATATGATGCCTCCGGTCTTCGCTATCCTTGATGCCTGGATCGCGGATCCGCCCGACCCGAAGCTCACTCGGCATAGATCGATTTGTAAGGCTCCTGCTGAGCACTTGAAGGTGAAGGGCTATTTGAGATGAGCGATGACGCTCAGCCCCTCGGCATACGCGATATCATGAGCCTCGCGACAAAACTCGCCGAGCGGGTGATTCACACGCACAACGCAGGGCAGCCTTTTTCCATGAATGAACTGGAAGCCGTCGTTAAAGCTGCGGAATTCCTGCAAAAGCACGACATGCCCTGGCCGGGAGTGGTGACTGAAGTCATCGACGGTCTTGTCGCGGAGATGGATGGTGTCAGGGCGGATTCGAGCGACATGGGAGTTCGTATGCTCCCGCCTCGATAGTTATTCCCACCTCGTCAACACACGCCGAAGGCGGGGCGGTTAGCAGCCGATGCAGACGTGCGGATCCCATTTCGGAAGCGGTTTGAGCGGGGGCAGAGATTTTATCGCCCGACCGTCCGCGATCACGCTCTGCTCGGGCAGGGTGACTGCCGTGCCATTGCGGCCGATCGGGCCTGATGGCTCGGCCGCGACGGCGGGAGGCATGTCGATGCTGCCCGTCTGTTCCGGATTGGAAGCGTGTGCCGCCCCGAGGCTGACTGCGAAGGCAAGGCTCGTGACGCCAAGGCGGATGAAGGTCATTATCATACTCCGCCGGCACAACGTGGCACAGCGGTTCCGGTTCGACTGCGACCAGCATACGCCCACGGCATGTCGGAATCTGTCCAGCTGTTAGAGGCATTCTGATCGACCTAACGCGCGCTCGGTT
>NZ_JALNUL010000126.1:0-3243 GCF_026540775.1 Methylobacterium sp. GC_Met_3 | reverse complement strand
CTAATCACCGAGGACGAATAGGCCATCGCCAAACCATTCATGCTGCAGAGCTAGCCTGAGCCCGAGTGGGCCGCTGTGCTTATGGCAGGAAGAGTGAGGTGCGCGTTGCGTAAGGTTTCCGCCGAATGGCATAGGGCCGAACACCTTGCTCAAGGGATTCGGCCCTATGCCCGCTGCTTTCTTCAAAATTGCGCTTGGTTCGCCACATAGGTCATACGC
This sequence comes from Methylobacterium sp. GC_Met_3, assembly GCF_026540775.1. Lineage (NCBI taxonomy): Bacteria > Pseudomonadati > Pseudomonadota > Alphaproteobacteria > Hyphomicrobiales > Methylobacteriaceae > Methylobacterium > Methylobacterium sp. GC_Met_3. The sequence goes on along the minus strand of NZ_JALNUL010000126.1, from coordinate 3,024 downwards.
CGCATGGCCGCGGGCCGGCCGTCAACGCGAAGCAGATTACAGCACGACATCAAAGAGCTTTTCAACTCAGCCACAGTAGCTATGAAGGCGGCAAAGCGCTTAACCTAAGCCACATTCGAACTCTCTCAACTTACAAGCGCTCGGCGCTCATGATGCATCAATTGCTTGCCAAGCTTCACAGCAGAATATGTCCGCCTTGAAGCCAGTGCTTCTTGGATTTGCAGCAGGATTGGTGCTGCGTCGGTGGCCTGCCCCCATTTGGTGGCCCGGGTTTGAAGTTAGTGCATCGTCGGTCGCGTGACGATGGTAGGGCGAGCCGACGGTACTGAGCTGCTTGGTTCCGTTGGCCAGATGACGACCTCTGAGTTGAGTGGCTTCTCGCCAGTCTGCTTTCAGGCCGTTCACCCGCTGAAGCAGACATCGTCGCCGGTATCGCCTACGACCAAAAGCGGAAATAGCTGGGCGACTTATGCACAGCCGCTCCGGGTTGAGCGACCCCAGAAACTCGGTGAATTTGAATTAATGCACCGAATACCGGTAGAGATATTTGCCTACTGGTGCAGCTTTTATACTCTAAAATATTTAGAAGAATCTGCCTATAGTCGTTCGGTCATTAATTCCGACCGAGTCAGCTTTCTCGAGGCGGCATGGATCAGACTAAACATCTCTTGAGTAGCAACCTGCACCTCCATGCTCAACTAGCACGCGAGCGGCTGGCTCTGACACAGGCGGCTGTCAGCAAATTGACGACCTTACCGCTCGAAGGAATTGTCGCAGTTGAAATTGGAGTTAACGCGCATCTGACCCTCGACGAGCTAATTAGTCTTGCAATATTTTTGGGTTTGACTGAAATTGGCGAACCGAGACCCCGGATCAAGGGATCCTAAACTGTCATAAATTGACCCCGTCGTTGAGCTTCACACCCGCGAAGGTCGCTTCGAGGCTAAGCGTCGAGGTCCGGTTTCCGCCCCAAACCGAAGTTACCGAAACGTGACGAACGGCTGCTTTGGAGAAGCGCCAACAGCGCTTACGGCGGCTGGGTTGGGTCGGAAGCAGTGCTGCTGCAGGGTGGTTTCCAGACGGTCCGCTTCAGAACAGCGATGCCTCTAAGCGGTCAGCCGAAATCGGTCGAACAGCACCATCGCTAGTATCGGCTTGCCTCGATCAGAAGAACGATTGGCCGTTGCTCGTCTCAATCTGGCGAAGATCCAACAGTCTGCAAACCAGACGGCCAAGAGCACGTAGGTCTTCGGCCTGCTCGGGCGTTAGACCATCAAGGCGCGGGACAGTGTCGATCACGCATAGCGAGCCGAGCACCGATCCGTCCGTCATGCGCAGCGGCGCGCCCGCGTAGAAGCGGATACCCGGCTCCCCCGTCACCAAGGGGTTGGCTACCGTGCGGAAGTCGCGCGTCAGGTTCGGGATGATCAGAAGGTCGGGCTCGGGCAATGCGAACTTGCAGACAGAACGGTCGAGGTCGGTTTCGCAATGGGGGAAGCCAACGCGGGCCTTGAACCATTGCCTGTCGGCAGTGACCAGACTGACGAGGGCGACAGGGACGGCGCACAAGCGCGTGGCCAGTCGCACGATGTCGTCGAAGCCCTCCTCGGGGGCTGTGTCTAGGATGCGGTAGCGGTCGAGTGCGGTCAGACGCTCTGGGTGCGTGATGAAGCTGCTGAGCAAGTCGTTCTGCATCACGGGCACACGCAAGACGGCAGGCCCCTGGGCGCCCGGCCCCTCTTTTGACCGATCGACTTCGCTTTGGCTACGCGGCTGCTCGCGTCAGGGGGCATTAAGCAACCATTTGTGAGCAGGCGTGCACGCCGCTGCTTCCTGGAGACCGGCCAAAGGGTGCTTCCCACCCCACGCCGACGATCCCGAATGGCGGCTATTGGCGAAACTTCGGCGGTAGTCTGGGCGGCTGGGTTGGATCGCCAAGAGATCGGCCGCTTTCTTGGCAGTTAGTCTCCGAAGCGGACAGGCAGCTTACGGCCAGACTACGTCACGCGTTATTGCCGACACGCGCAGGACCGGACATTCGGCTTCGCGCCCATCTCGGCCATTGGGCGATGTCAGCCTGCATCTTTGAAGCAGACGTTGGCATGAAGCGGGTCATAGATCTCAGTTGCACTGCTTCGCTTGGCTTGACCGTGGCATGTGCCTGCCTATTCATCGTAGCCCCGAATCACTTGTGAAAGCCTCCAGCCGGCCACCTCATCGGTTTGATGGGGTGGACCGCCATGAAGCGACTCATCGGCGGAGTTTGAGTTAGTATTGAAGCGGTCGGCGCCGGATCCGGCCGCTAGGCACGGGCGATCTCCAAATGTGAAGATATCACGAGGTCGCCGTGATGTTGCTCAACGCTCTTTCCTGATGCCCAAGACCCGTCCTGCATACCTCGTTTAACTCCGCCGCCAGATGGTCGAGCTGGTCCGTGCCGGCCGCGATCCGACTGACCTCGCTCGCGAGTTCGAACCCGCGCGCCAGACCATCCAGAACTGGGTCGCGGAGGCTGAGCACGTGGACGATGCCGCTGATGACGCGCCGATCGTCCACGTGCTCCTTGCCCCGCGTGTCGTTCAGTATATGCGGTGTGATCATCGCGAACTGCTTGTCTGTCAGCCAGAACTGGTCCATCAGCCCCACCCGCGGGAGCCGTGAATTACACCTGAGCCGTCCGCGCCACCGTTATGGGTCCGGAAACTAAGGTGCATTTGGGGACCAGCTTTCTGTAGGAAGCGCTCTATGTTTGAGGCCCTTGTGATGGTCGGAGAGCAGCAATTGCTTTCACGATCGATAGAGCGTTGTCGCGCATGCCCTCATCAGAAATGCTCTTGAAGGCCAGGACTAATTTCGTCAGCTTCGGATCATCGTAAAACGTCGAAGCGACAGTTTTACCCCCATCTGACCCAAGCCGGCCATCGAAGAAGGCGTCGACAGGGACCTGCAACGTGTCAGCTATGGCTTGAAGCCGACTGCAACCGATGCGGTTAACCCCCTTCTCATACTTTTGAACCTGCTGGA
>NZ_JALNUL010000125.1:0-3291 GCF_026540775.1 Methylobacterium sp. GC_Met_3 | reverse complement strand
GGGCACCGTGCTCGACCGCGGCATGCAGCGCCATTTGAACGAGGTTCAGCGGCTTGTTGCGCCTGTACCATGGCGACGCTCCGACGCCCGGCGCTTCGAGTTGCGGCCGGTCCGCCAAGTGTCCCCTCGGGCAAGCAGGCTTCAAATCGCCCTCGGGCGGCGCGCTGAGGTTGCGTCCGCCCTGACAAGGCGATGCGGAACTCTGGCAATATGGTCTGGGAACTTTGAGAAAACGCGGGCCCACGCCCGAGGGGCGCGATGCGGAACTCAGGAGCGGCTATCAAGCTGCGGGGCATCACGGGCTACTTCGCTCCAAGTCGAGCGCCTCATGGCGGGGCTTACGCGGCCGGCTACCGGAGGCTGACGAAGATGCCGTTGATGAGCGCGATGGCGGCCCGCCTGAAGCGGGCTGGCCGCGGCAGGCGCTACCGCTCCAGGAAGCAGGTGGTCGAGCCGTTGTGCTGGCAGATCAAACGGGCCCGAGGCTTCCGACAGTTCTGACGCCGTGGCCTCGATCAAGTCTGGGGCGAATGGGCGATGATCTGCACCGCCTACAACGACCTCAAGCTGGCGGAGGCCGGAGACCGAACCCAAAGCCAAACAACAACTCTGCTCAAACTCCAACGATCAGCTCACCTCATAAACTCGTTACTCGGAGAAGCTCCTATCTAAGCATCTGCACGATCTGATCTGTATCAAGCCACCGTTCTCCTTTCCACAATTTTACTCAGATGGTCCCTCGAAACTGTCACTTAGCCGCGCCCAAAACCAAGCTCACAATTCATCGACGCTCAGTTGTTTGTCTTCCCCGTCGAGCTGACCCCTTTATCAGACATCACGGGGTATGGTAACACTCTGATCGAACGATGCCTCCCGCTCTCTGCGTACTTTGACTGCGACTACATGAAGGACGCCCCCAAGTATGCAGTATGTGCGTTCAAGCGAGCGGGCTTATCGAGCTGCATTGATGGTGGTGGCGATTTGCTCCCGAGCCCTCCATGTCAGAGGTCAGCTCATCCTCTGCCTACATTCCGTCACGGCGCAGATGGCCGGCGATTCACTTGCAACCAGTCTTTCGGTAACAGATCAATTTCTCGAAGATTTGATACAAGATTGCGCGCGGAAAGCTGTTCCGATCGTCAGCCTTCGTGAAGCGCTTGAGCGGTGGCAACGGCATGATCGTAGCCCATTCCTTGTCATAACGTTCGATGACGGCTATCGAGATCTATATGTCAACGGCTTTCCAGTTTTTAAGCGGCATTCAGTGCCATTTACAGTCTTCGTTACAACCGGAATTGCCGATAGGCTTACTCCGATGTGGTGGCATGCCCTCGAACTCGCCGTCAAACGCACCGAACGATTCAACTTGCTCGATGGCCCAGTGACGGTAGTCGACCAGAAGGAAAAAAACTCAGTAATTGCAATGCTTTCTAAACATTTTCTCACCGCATCTTCAGATAGACGAAGGCATTTAATCCAAGAACTTGCTGCGCGTAACAAAACCTTGAATCTGGACGATGCTTACGGCAGTGGGCTGGATTGGAACATGATCAAGATAATGCATGACAGTGGACTCGCTGAGATCGGCGCGCATTCTGTCAGTCACTCGGTTTTTGCTAACTTAGATTGCAGTTCCCTAGAGTGGGAAATATCGAAATCCCGCGATCGTCTCATTGAAATGACAGGCATAAAACCTCGATACTTCGCTTATCCTTTTGGACAAAATCATGAAGTTGGAAAAGATGCGCACGGATGGGTCGAAAGCTGCGGATTTGAAGCGGCTTTTTCGACGAATCAATCCTTATTGTGTAATCATTCGGTGACTGATAGATATTGTATTCCTCGTCTCGTTTTATCAAAAAAGGGGCAGGATGTTACGGTCGTGCAAGCGTACATGTCGGGCTGGCCGCAGATGATCCGTCAACGATTGGCAATTTAAGCAATGACGCTATCTCCCGTTCCGCATGGTGCCGACGGTGTACCGAAGGTTACTTTCAGTCTCATCGTCTCGACAATCGGACAGACGCTGCATTTCGAAAGATTCCTGGATAGCCTCGTCGCGCAGCAGTTCAAAGACTTCGAAGTCATTGTCATCGACCAGAGTGGCGGGGTAGCGATCCAGGATCAGCTTGACGCTTTTCGCGAGCGGTTGCTGATCGTTTACACAACGAGCGCCAGAGGCCTATCGCTCGGCCGGAACCGCGGGCTTACACTAGCTCGGGGTGAACTTGTCGCTTTTCCGGATGATGATTGCTGGTATAAGGAAGATCTTCTGAAGCAAGTGCACGAAACACTTCGAAGCAAGCACCTTGACGGTGTCTTCGGGCGATGTATAGACAATTTTGATAAGAGTGTTGCCGGTCGTCATTCAAATAATGCTCAGCTGGTCAGCAAACACAATGTCTGGAAGTGTGGCGTATCGGCCACGATATTTATTCGTCGTAGCGCAATCGAAAAAATTGGTCTGTTTGACACTACAATAGGACTCGGAAGTGAAACTCAATTTCTTTCAGGAGAGGAGACTGATCTAATTTTGAGAGGGATAAATCTAAAACTCGCATTCTTTTATGATCCCTCGATCGTAGTTCTCCACGATTCAAGTACTGAAGTTTCGTTCGCTCGCAGGGCTGCGAGAACGTGGTCATATGGGCTAGGTATGGGCTTGGTACTACGCAGACATCAATACGGCTTCCTGTTTGTGTTCTACTGTGTGATTCGCCCGATAATCGGCGCGGCCGCGGGCTTGACGACAGGAAGGTTTCGGGTCGCAGTCATAAGGATCGTCCGGGCCGCAGCTCGTTTGGAGGGTTGGCGACGGGCTGGTCGAGCGGACACGGTCGGTCATCTGCAGCCTGTCGCGAACAGTCAGCTTCGGGCTGGGCGCGTCGTCCGGGAGGCTTCACGCGACGAGAACTAACTTCGTTGGGATGTCGGACACGATATCCTGTAACGCCGATTAACGCGATCGAACGGACGAGTCGCTGCCGGATCGGTGATTTTCGTACGGTTCGACTAGACCCGTGCAGCGCGTTTCAGTCCCATGGCTTGTATCAGCCGCGCCACTGGCTACAGGGCCGGAATGACAAGTTTGCTGAATAGACGAGCCGACCGTCGTTTCAAAGAATCAGAAAAGTTTTCTTCTGCTGAAGCGATTAAAATTCATTTGTTTAATAGAGAAGTCTCTGTCTCGCGTGCATTTTCGCTGGCGTCAAACAATACGAATTTTATTTAGCTCACGTTTGCGCGTGACGACGTGCCCGTCGCATTCGGGCTGAAACGCTCACCGCCCGT
>NZ_JALNUL010000124.1:0-3545 GCF_026540775.1 Methylobacterium sp. GC_Met_3 | reverse complement strand
ACGCCTGGCTCGCCCGGCACCCGCCCTGGACGTTCCACTTCACCCCGACCTCAGCCTCATGGCTCAACGCGGTCGAGGGCTTCTTCTCCGCGCTGACCCGTCGTCGGTTGCGACGCGGTTCCTTCACCGGCGTCGTGACCTGCAGGCAGCGATCAAACGCTACATCGCCGAGCACAACCGGCGCGCCAGACCTTTCATCTGGACCAAGCCCGCCACGGACATCCTCTCCGCCGTCAGCCGATCCCGTGAACCATCCGTCTGAGTCAGTGCACTAGCGGCGGTCGAGTCCCGGTGTTGGAGATCGAGTACGCGTTCGAGATGGCCAAGACCGAACTTAAGCTGACTGACGAGGAGACCCACTCCTGAACACGGCCGCCACCGACACGTCGGCGTGGCGATGATAGCCGCCGTGATCCCGGTAATCCGCCATCACGACAGTGCGCCGCCCTCGAAAGCCCAGCCTGGCCGCGACTGTCCGCTCGCTTATCAGTGCCGGAAGGTCCGGCTCCTCGCCGGGTGGTTAGTGCGGCGGTGCAACCAGTCCGTTCACGTCATCGCATGGTCACTTTGGCGCCACGAGCATCGGGCGCCCACCCGCGGCGTAGCCTGAAACATCGGGCGTCAGACGTCAAAAACCGGAGCAGCCCCCCAAAACAGGGCACCCAGCCATAACCAAGAAAACGCGACTGTTATACTATTCCCAAGGTGATCTCAAAAACGGCATAACGCTTGTCCAGCGGTCCGCAGGGGGCGGTTGATGGGCGGGCTTCGAAGCCGCCGCCACCAAGAAAACGAATGTGGCGTTGTCACCCGACGAGAACGCTTGAGCGCTGCGAGTACTGATTTACAGAGACCTCGCGGATCGTCAAACTGACGGGGAGTCGAGTCTTCCGCGGGCAGACCATTCACAGCCGGCCCTGATTTAGAGTGCATGAAGCCCGGATCGACAAACCCACGACTAAAAAACACCTCAAGTTGCACCTTCAGCTACGGTAATGCCGCACCTCATCGTCGATTGCCAGGAATAAAATCTGGTCGACAGCCAAATGGCGGTGATTATCGGGCCATATTTAGGATCAAATCACGTGACAACTCTGCAGATCGCGTGCGACGGATGAGAAATTGCAAAATGAAGACACATGACGGAAGGGCAGCGCTCGATTTGGTCCGCGGCATCGCCGCATTATTAATCGTCGTTTATCACTACGGACGATGGTTCGCGATTCCATTGGCATTGAACAGCAGCCTTGCTGTCGATTTATTTTTCTGCTTGAGCGGATACGTGATGATGACGGCCTACAGCTGCAGGCTGACGTCAGATATGAGTCGCGTTGAATTTTTTTCCGCACGCCTCATCAGATTGATGCCATTGGCAATTCTCGGAACATTGATGAGCGCAAGTTATGCGGCCTCATTGCTGTATATGAAAGGCGGCAGTGCTTCACTACAGGATATAGCGACATCTGCGCTGGTTGGGGCGCTCAACCTTCCGAATTTTTTTTCAAACTTAAATAGGGGTGATGACCAAGTTTTCCCGCTCAACGGTCCGCAATATTCATTGTTTTTTGAGATGGTCGTGAACATCGCGTGGGCCTATTGGAGCTGGACCAGGAAATGCATTCCAGCTATTTTGTTGTCGATATTGTGTTTTTGTTTTGTAATAAATTTGGGCGTGCTCGGAGGTGATACATCTACCAACTTCCTGGCCGGCTTCCCGCGGGTGGGTGCTTCCTTCTTCTACGGCGTAGTTCTGTTCCACGTCGAACGGCGCCTCGATCGCTCGATGAGTCTCAGACCTGTTTTCTTAGTCTCCGGATTAATATCGTTCTTGTTATTTTGCTTCCCCTTCGCATTGCCTTTTAAGATTGAGATCGCTTGGGTTGCAGTAGGCTCGCCAGTACTGATTCTATCGGGGTCAAGGACCAATCTATCCGGCCGACTCGGACAATTAGCACTTTATCTAGGAAAGATCTCATATCCCGTATACATTCTTCACTACCCCGTCTTCTGCTGGGTCAACGGCGCGTTTCAATCGGTTGCAGGAAGACAAGACTTCGTTCTTGAAGCTCTGTTGCTGATGATAGCGATACTCCTGACCTCTCACCTGGCGGCTAAGGTCCAAGATCGATCATGGCGGTTCAGCAAATCTAAAGCACTCCCTTGTTGAACGGCGAATAGAAGGTCGCGCGGAGCGCGTTTTTGTGGAAGCTGCGCTAAAACGCCTGGATCGATGAAGAAGAAGCGTTTCATGCCGACAATCGCGTCCGATGGTTCGCTTTGCGCAAAACGTAGTTGTGCCTACTGAGGCGTGGGTGACAGGCGGCGCCGCCCTCCCGCGAGAACCGCCCCGGAACCAGCCGGCAGCAGCAGAAAATGTGCGTGAATTAGATCAGGATGAAGCCGCCGCGGCACGAGCAGAACTTTCGCCGCCTGAAACCGACGCGCCATCCACGTCTGAGAGCCTTCTCTGATTGGGGTTCGTGAGGCGAGCATCTTCTCATCGATGTTCCTTGTCCCGGTGTGTCGCTCCCGCGGGTCACGCGCTTCTCTTCGCGGTCGGCGCGAGGCCGCCGCATGATGGGGTCGGGAGAGCAAGGCATCTCAATCTGTTTCACGACCTGGTCTGCTGACGCGGACCGGTTCGGGACTTTGGTTCGGGACCGTCAACGAGATCGCCTCGCCCATCGTCCCCACGGGAACGATCCGGGTCACCCTCGCGGGTGAAGTCTGGCCTGCCGTCGTTCCGTTCGACGGGGTAGGCGTGTCTCGGTCATGCGAAGGCAGCGACGGTGGCCGTCGGCTCCTTGCCAAAGCGGAACTCAGTCCCGTCGCTCCGCATCCGGTGCAGGACGACGGCGAGCTTGCGCGCGACCGCCACGCGGGCCGGCGCCATGCCACCATGCTTGGCAACCTAAATCCCCCAGGCGCGCAAGCTCGACCATTGGCGTGAGCGCGTCAGCAGCCAGTGCGCGGCCTCGTAGAGCGCGGTGCGAGCGAGTTCGTCGCCGCAGCGGCTGACCTTGCCCTGGATGTCGGTCTCGCCTGACTGGTAACGGGATGGCGTCAGGCCAAGGTGGGCACCCACGTCCCGGGAGTGCCGGAACCGCTCCGGCCGGTCGATGGTGGCGCGGAGGGCCAGCGCACGGGCATCGTTGCGGTCTGTCTTGTTGGGCATCGTCTTCATGGCTGCGTTGGCGGACCGCGTGTCGATGCAGATGGCCGGCAAACCCGCCGCCCGAAGCGCATCGTGCAGCCAGGCTGTCAGCGAACACGCTTCCAGGCCGACACGCTCCAGAAACAGGCCGAGCCCCGTCAGGGCAGCGATGAGATCGGAGGGCTCGCTGGCGGCTCACATCTCCTTGATGATCCGACCCGTCGCGTCGACCACACAGATCGCCGTCTCTTCCAGGGAGACGTCAAGTCCGGCAAAGTAGGTCATGGCTGCTCCTTCCTGATGCTGTGGCGATCCGACATCGACCACGATCTCACATCTCGATAGGAGCAGCCGCCTTCAGCGGACCCACAGCGTGACCCCAATCACCCCA
>NZ_JALNUL010000123.1:0-3615 GCF_026540775.1 Methylobacterium sp. GC_Met_3 | reverse complement strand
GATCCACCAATCCGGGCCGTCAACAGCCTTGTTGGCCGGGAGGTCGATTTTCTTGGACTCTGGCGACGACGGGCGTGTGACGCCCGATTCGCCCCCCCCCGGCCTATCCCCGTCAGGCGTCGAGGCTGAGGGTCATGCCGTCATAGGCGGGAACGATGCCGTCCGGCAGGCGCGCCGCCAGGGCCGCGTAATCGAGATCGGTGTGCAGGTTGGTCAGCACCGCCCGCCGCGGCTTGACCTCGTCGATCAGCGCCAGGGCGTCCGAGACGGAGAAGTGTGTCGGGTGTGGCGTGTCCCGCAGGGCATCGATGACCAGCAGGTCGAGCCCGTGGAGCCGGGCGAGGCTCGCCTCCGGAATCAGGCTGACGTCGGGCATGTAGGCCGCTTGGCCGAAGCGGAAGCCCAGGGCGGCCTCGTTGCCGTGCTCCACAGGGAGCGATTGCACGGTGATCAAGCCCCCCTCCCCCTCCAGGGTCAGGTCGCGGTCGGCCACGAGGTCGCGCAGGTCGAGGATCGGCGGATAGGCGCTCCCGGGGGGCGTCTCGAAGCAGTAGCCGAACCGGGTGGTGAGCAGCGACCGGGTCAGGGCATCGGCGTAGACCGGGATGCGCCCCCGCATGGCGATCACCAGCGGGCGCAGGTCGTCGATCCCGTGGGTGTGGTCGGCATGGGCGTGGGTGTAGAGCACCGCGTCCAGGCGCTTGACCTCGGCGTCGATGAGCTGCTCGCGCAGGTCGGGCGAGGTGTCGACGAGCAGCGTGGTCCGCCCGGTCTCCGACACGCGCTCGACCAGGATCGAGCAGCGCCGCCGGCGGTTGCGCGGATCCTCCGGGTTGCAGGCGCCCCAGCCGCTGCCGACCCGCGGGACGCCGCCCGACGAGCCGCAGCCGAGGATGCGCAGGGTCAGGCTGGCCATCCGGATCTCCCGCTCCTAACCCGTCACGCGGCGCCCGGAGGCGATCCGGCGGCCCTGTCGAACAATGCAAAAAAGTTCGCCGTGGTGATATGGGCCAGCTCCTCCGGGGCGAGCCCCAGGGTCTCGGCCAGCGACCGGGCGGTGTCGGCCGTGTAGGCCGGCTCGTTGGTCCGCCCGCGATGGGGCTCGGGGGCGAGGAACGGCGCGTCGGTCTCCACCAGGAGCCGGTCGAGGGGCACGGCCCGGGCGATGTCGCGCAGGGCGTGCGAGCGCCGGAAGGTGACGATGCCGGAGAACGACACAAACAATCCCAACTCGACCCCGGCCTCCGCCAGCCGGGGGCCGGACGAGAAGCAGTGCAGCACCGCCCGGAACGGGCTTTGGCCCATCTCGTCGGTGAGCACCCGCTCCATATGGTCGTCGGCATCCCGGGCGTGGATCACCAGCGGCAGGCCGGTCTGGCGGCAGGCCTCGATATGGGCGCGCAGCACCCGCTCCTGCACCGCCTCGGGGGCGGCGTCGGGATAGTGGTAGTCGAGACCCGCCTCGCCGATCCCGACGCAGCGCGGACTGCTCTTGGCGAGCGCCGCGATCGTCTCGGCGGGGACATCCGGCTCCTCGGCGGCGCCGTCCGGATGGGTGCCGATCGTGTGCCAGACTTCCGGATGGGCTTCGGCGATCGCCCGGTAGGTGTCGGCCCGGGCGACCCGGGTGGAGATGGTGAGCATGCCGGTCACGCCCGCGGCCTTGGCACGGGCGATCACGCCCGGCAGGTCGGCGGCGAAATCCGGGAAGTCGAGATGGCAGTGGCTGTCGATGAGCATCGGGTCTTTGGGTTGGGACTTCGGGCCGTCAGGCGGCCGGAGTTTCGGGGCGCTCGAAGCGCGGGAAGATCGGCGCGGGGGCCGGAAGCGCCGCGCCGGGCATCAGCCGCCCCCCCTCCCCCACATCGACGAGCTGGCGCCGGTCGGCCGGCACCGCCAGGAGGTCGAGGAGTTTGGCCGCCGCCCCCGGCACGAAGGGCTGGGTCACGATCCCGAAGACGCGCAACGCCTCCAGGGTCGTGTACAGCACCGCGTTCATCCGGGCCGGATCGGACTTGCGCAGCTTCCACGGCTCCTGGGCCGCGAAGTAGCGGTTGGCCTCGGCCACCACGGCCCAGATCTCGGCGAGGACGCTGTGCAGCGCCAGATCGCCCATCAGGGCGCGGGCCCGCTCCGGCAGGGCGTCGACCTGGGCCAGCAGGGCTTGATCGGCCGCGTCCAGGGCGCCGGGATCGGGCACCGCGCCGTCGCAATTCTTGGCCACCATCGAGAGCGAACGCTGGGCGAGGTTGCCGAGGTCGTTGGCGAGGTCGGCGTTGATCCGGCCGATGATCGCCTCGTGGCTGTAGCTGCCGTCGCCGCCGAACGGCACCTCGCGCAGCACGAAGTAGCGCACCGGATCGACCCCGTAGGTGTCGGCGAGTTCGAACGGGTCGAGGACGTTGCCGAGCGACTTCGACATCTTCTCGCCCTTGGAGAGCAGGAAGCCGTGGCCGAAGACGCGCTTGGGCAGGGGCAGCCCGGCCGACATCAGGAAGGCCGGCCAGTAGACCGCGTGGAACCGGACGATGTCCTTGCCGATGATGTGCAGATCCATCGGCCAGAATGTTTTTTGGGGGTTCTCCGCGTCGGGGAAGCCGGTGACGGTCAGGTAATTGGTCAGCGCGTCGACCCAGACGTACATGACGTGGTTCGGATGCCCCGGCACCGGCACGCCCCAGTCGAAATTGGTGCGGCTGACCGAGAGGTCCTTGAGACCGGAGCGCACGAAACTCGCCACCTCGTTTTTCCGGGTTTCCGGCCCGATGAAGTCCGGCTGGTCCGCGTAGAGCTTGAGCAGCCGGTCCTGGTAGGCCGAGAGCCGGAACAGGAAATTCTCCTCCTCCATCCACACGACCGGCGTGTCGGTGGCGAGGCTGCGGCGGCTGCCGTCCTCCAGGAGCCTTGTCTCGGCCTCGTCGTAATAGGCCTCGTCGCGGACCGAGTACCAGCCGGCATATTTGTCGAGGTAGATGTCGCCGTTGGCCTCCATCCGCCGCCAGATTTCCTGGGCGGCTTCGTAATGGCCCGGCTCGGTGGTGCGGATGAAGCGGTCGTAGGCGCAGTCCATCCGGTCGGCCATGGCCTGGAACCGGGCGGCCGTGCCGTCGACGAAGGCGCGCGGCGTGGTGCCGGCCCGGGTCGCGGCCTGCTGGATCTTCAGCCCGTGCTCGTCGGTGCCGGTGGAGAACAGCACGTCGTAGCCGTCGAGCCGGTGGAAGCGCGCGATCGCGTCGGCGGCGATCACCTCGTAGGCGTGGCCGATATGGGGCGCGCCGTTGGGGTAGGAGATCGCGGTCGAGAGGCCGAAGGTCTTTTTGGGCTGCGCCGGGGCGTTGGACGTCACGTCTGTGGTGTTCCGGATCATCGCGAAAAGCTGCCCGCGTTGTCGCGCGGCAGCGGCCGGGACGCAACCGTTGCAGGCCCGCTCGGCAAGGCTCCCTCGGCAAGGCCCGCCCGGTGAGGCCCGGACGCGGCCCCATCCGGCGGCTCCCCGGACATGCGTCATCGTCCCCACCCGCCTTTCGGCGCCGGGGGCATGGCCCAAGAAGCTACACAAGGGACGCGGGACGCCGCGGGAACCCAGGTGTCGGCCAAGTAACGCGCGGGATCCGG
>NZ_JALNUL010000122.1:0-3689 GCF_026540775.1 Methylobacterium sp. GC_Met_3 | reverse complement strand
GTAGGTCTCGCTCCAGCGCGGCCGGTCGCTCGCCGGACCGGCAGCCTGCCCCGGCGGGTATGCGGATCCCTGAGCCGCGTGTGGCGAAGGCAGACCAGCCTTGGCTTGCCGGCACATGCGTGGCATGACTCCCCCATGAGCGAGACTGAGACGAACATCCACCCCTATTCGCTGGAGGTCCTTCCTCCCAAGGAAGACGGCGGGGCCTACAACTGGGCCATTCGCAAGCACGGCAAGCTGGCGCAGCGTTCCGATCGCAGCTACCCGACCGAGGCAAAGGCTCAAGCGGCCGGCCTAGCAACCGTCGAGAAGCTGCTGAGCGGTGCGGACCGGTGACGGCCGCTCCGTAGCGGATCGCAACCGGGCCGAGCGGATGCGGCGTGGCTCAGCGCAGGCGCGCGCAGATGCCTAAGGCGGATTGAGGCGCTGAGATCCTTCGAACGGATGACGCGACTCGATTCGTGGCTGGGCTATCCGAAAGCCTTCGAAACCCAATGGCCCCTCAGCCCGCCCGGTCCGCCGAGGCGGGCATTTTTATGCAAACCCGTTTGGCAGGCATATTGCTCGCGCGTCCGGATGGCTGTGTTCCACCTTGAATGCTCCGTTCACCGGCGATGCGCGAGCGGCCTGTCGGTCGCCACCGAGCAGCTCGACGCGACAACGAACGCGGAAGCCATTGGCCGAGCGGAAGCCCGGTTTGTCGAACTTCTCGCCGAGCGTGCGGGATCGGCGATGCTCTGGGACGCCGCAGGGCAGGTCGTTTGGGCGACGCGACGATTCGCTCCCGGAGCCGGCAACGCGGCCGCGGCGCCTGGCCATTAGCTTGGCCCGCGGCTTGCCATGGGCTTCACGCTCGTCCGTGAGACCGCGAGCCGACTTGCGGCGCGCTCCTGACGGGGTGCGTCGCCTCTTGCGCATCAGGGTGCAGAATCACGGGCGCCGGATGGCGAAGGCGGCGTCGCCTTCGCCTCGCGCAACGGGGATCAGCAGCTCAGCTTCCGGCCTTCCGCCATGCCGACCTTCCGGTAGTGTTCCAGCCCGGACTTGATGGCGCGACCGATGACCGCCCGGCGCACGTCCGGATTGCAGCGCAGATACTCTGCCTCGTTGAAGGCGTAGTCGCCACGCCCGCCCCGCGAGCCCCGATCATTGTCCCGGTCGTAATCGCGGCGATCACGGTCGCCGTAGCCTCGATCGCCGTAACCGCGCTCTCCGTAGCCCCTGTCGCGGGAGCCATAGTCGCCGCGATCATAGCCATAGTCGCGTCCGCCGTAGGGCTGCGCGAAGGCCGGAGCCACGCCGCTCAACAGGGCCAAGCCGAGGACGGTTGCCGAGATCACCTTCATGTCACGTTCCTTGCCGTTGAGAGTCGGAAACGCTTTCGGCGGACGGTGGTTCGCTGCTGCCACCGTGCCTTGCCCTCAGGTCACGACCGAGGCCGCTGAGATCGCCTCTGCGTTGGCGCGCGGAACCACGGACGGCAAAGGGTCAAGGCGGATCGGCCGTGAGCACCGGGATCAGCGGGCGACCGGCGCCCGAGGCAGAGGCCCAGAGCGTTCCTCCAGTTCGGCTCGGCCCATATCCCGGCGGCGAGCCGACGCAGTCGGCTGCGGCGACCGTGCCGAAGCGGCCAGAGCGCTTTCCGCCGAAGTGGACACCGGTTCGGCGAAAGGAAGCGCGCCAAAACAAAGGCTTAGAGCCGTGCTCGATTGCAGCGCGATCCGGCACGGCTCGAGGAGGCGTTCGGCGATGCCCTACGATGTCGCAACAGTTGCAGCTCCGAGATCGACGACGACGATCTCGGGCGGTGCACCGAAGCGCAGGGGGCGCCCGGCCACGAAGTGAGAGCCTAAGCCGGCCGACACCACGAGATCGCGCCCTCGTTCGACGATATGACCGTAGGCGTAGCGCAGGCCGTAGCGGGAGGGGATCCAGGGCGACCAGCCCAGAATGCGGATCTGGCCACCATGCGTATGGCCCGACAACGTCAGGACCACGCGCGGATCGAGGTCCAAGGCAAAGATGTCCGGCTCATGCGCCAGCAGAATCACGGGCTCGCCTGCCGGCACATCTTGGAGCGTTCGGTTCAGCGTATCGAGGCGATACCGCTCGAACTGCTCCCGCACCTTCGGCACACCCGGTGTCTCCTCGCTCTCCAGCCCGGTCAGCCAGAGCGGCACGGGACAATCGAGCCGCACCGCCGTGTTCTCGAGGAACGGGATGCCGGCGGCTCGCAGCGCCCGCTCGGCATGCGTGGGGCCATGGCCACGGCGACGCGCCTCCCGATCATCGCCCCAATCATGATTGCCTTGAATGGCATAGACGCCCTTCGACGCCGTGAGGTTGCCCAGGATGCCGGCGATCCTCTCGAACGGCACCGGGCCTGGGCTCTGCGAGCCGTAATCTCCCAATAGGACAACGAGATCGGGCGCGAGCGCGTTGGTCCGGGCAACGACCGCCGCGATCTCAGCCTCGCCCATGCAGCGCGGATGAGCATGGAAGTCCGTCAGGACCGCGATGCGCAACCGTAGATCCGGCGGCCAGCCCCGGGGCGACAGGCGATAGGTGACGGTCTGCACACGGTGGGGCTCGAACGCCGTCGCGTAGCCAGCGCTCATAAAGGTGCCAGCTGCAGCCAGAGCGCCGGTCAAGGCAGGGCGGGAGATCAGAGCGCGGCGCGTGAGCATCGAAGGTCAAGCTCCTGAGCTCGGTCATTGGCGCCGGGTGATACCATCGGACGGTTTCGAACACGTCGCCGTCGCGCGTACCACGCGGCCCCAACAGCCGTCCTCATCCGTACGCCCGTTCCCTGACCATTCGGCGCGATGGCGACGACGTCGGCAGCCTCAGGAAGCAGCGTCCGCCGCTATGGCCTCGGCTGCGTAACGGGCACGCGCTGCACCGTCGGGCAGAGAGCCATCACGCGCGCACCACGACGCAAAAGCGTTCGGCTCAATCGGCACGCGCACGACCTCGACGCCGCTTCGCTGCACCACCTGTTCCATCTGCTCGGTGGCGATCCGCCATGTGTCGTACAGCGCCGGCAGCTTCGCCCCGTCTGCGAGGCAGGTCCGCAAGGCCGCATAATTCTCTGGGGCGTACCAAGGCAGGCCGACACGACGGGGGCGGTTCATCTCAATCCCTGACAGCGTGACGCTCGATCGGCACGACGCGCACCAACCTTCGCACCGTGCCGCGGTTCAGAGGATGCCGGCAATCCTTTGTTCGGTTGCCATTGCCCGGTTGCCTTGGTCCGGTTGTTGCGGGTTCGGCGTGATCGCCTCTTTGGGAGGATGCTGCCATGCCAGCCGCGACGAGCCGAGATCCGGCAGAGTACAGCACCCTCTCCGAGCGGTGCGCGGTCGCGATCGCTGACGCTCACGGGTTCCGCCATATGGCGACGCGGGCGTTGCGGGACGGGAAGCCCAGGGCACGGCTCCGCGCCGAGAGGGCGCGCACGGCGGCGCGCATCATCCTCATGCACGCGAAGCAGGACGCCGCGATGTACCGAACGATCATCAAAGCGGCGGACGCCGGCCGGAACGGTGCCTGAGTGATCGCGCCTTCAGCGTGACTACCACGCGTGCATCAGGTGACCGCCGGCCAGGACGACGACGATGAGGGTCACCGCCGAGAGGGCGATCTTCTTCGCCAACTCGGACCCTTGGTGTGGGCGATTCCGCTTGGTT
>NZ_JALNUL010000121.1:0-3834 GCF_026540775.1 Methylobacterium sp. GC_Met_3 | reverse complement strand
GCTTAAGCGGGCGGTGCTCGCATCCGCGGCGGCATGCATCATCTTCACAGGTCGAACGCGGCGGTGGCTCGCGCGGATAACTCTGGATCGCGTTCTGTTCGAGCTGCGCCCCGGCTGCGTGCGGGACTTTCTACCTAATCACGGTGAACGCGGACTTGTACCTGTGGCAGACTTGCGTGTGCGAGCGCCTCGCCCCGGCTCTCACAAGGGCTGACCGGGATCAGGTCGAAGGCGAGTCCAGCCGAACCGGTCGTGTCGGCGATGTGCAAGTTGCGCAAGCCGCACGCTGGGGCGGCGTGGGGATCGCGGGCGAGTCCGGTTATGTATCAACCCGACGATGCGTCGGGCGCAAACGCCATGCTTTTACCGAGACAGACGCCAGCCTGCTCAGGGCTGGCGTCTTCACCGCTTGCCCCCACCACAGCCACTGCGGCCCTCGCCCTGATGCCCGCCCCACTGCGGACCTCACACGCGCTCTTATCCGTCCCCCTGCCCGTGGCTTCGTCGACCGCGCCTTCAAGGGGCGCGCGCGTCAGCACGGCCACCGTCGTCGAGATCGAGTTCCTCTAGGCGGAGGCTGCTCAGACGAGCTTCGCCGTTCAACTCAGTCGGTCGGTGATCGAACAGGCATACTGTCGGATCAGCCGCTTTCCCGGGCTGCGCAGCACCGGCCTGTGCGCGCTCAGTCTCGTCGATGGTGCCACCAACGGCGCCCGCTTCCGCCGCTACGTCGCCGACAGCCTCGTCCTGGTGCTGCGACCCGGGGACACCGTCATCCTCGACAACCCGCAGGCCCACAAGGCTGCCGGTGTGCCCGAACCCATTGAGGCGGTGGGCGCGCGGGTGCTGTACTTTCTCCCTACCGTTCCGAGTTCTATCCGATCGATCCTTCGACAGGCTCAGGATGAGGAGATCTTCGCCAAGCTCAAGCACCTGCTGCGAACCGCAACCGCCCGCACCGTGCCCGACCTCTGGGCTGCTATCCGCGAGGCCTTCACCCGCTTCACCCCAGACGAATGCCGCAACTGCATCTCCGCCGCCGGATACGAGGACGACTTGGCCGCCGCTACATAGGTGGGAACAGCTCTGATCGCTCGCGCCGCCATAATTACTTCTTAGACAGCTCGCCACAGCATGGTGAGGCACGGCCTCCTGCTGTCATTCTGCGGAGTATCGATTCGACATAAGTTCATGCCATGAGATCGGATAGCCATATCAGCGCCGCATCATACGATAGGAATGGACGCAAGCGGCGCTCGTCGAAAGATGCCGTCTCCGGTGGGAGGTGAAAACGTCTCTGCATTTTCCGGAGCTCAGTGTCCTGTTCGCTTGCATGTAGCGATCATTCACCGGCCCTGCCGGATGTCTGCGTCTGAGCCGCCGGATGATGTTCAGGAAAGAAAGCACGATCGCTGCGTGCTTGGCCGATTGGGGCCTCCGCTCGTGGAATGCCTCGATCAGGCAATGCAGGGATGCGTGAGCTTGGCGGCCCCAGCGACGCCGTAATTTGGTGAGTGGTGGGCATACCTTCTTTACTAGAAAGCCGCTTTTCTTGAAGATGGGAAAGAAATTCTTTTGCTGCAAGTAGCTTATGACGCTTCAATTCTGCTTCTTCTGCCCGAATTTTCTCTAAAACCGCTTCCCGAGACTCTGCCTCGGCGGCTTGGTGCTGCAGCGCGTAAGATGCAAACGCCAGTCTGGCGGCGAGATGACTAAATAACTTACTCGTCTGAAGTGTCGATTTCGAAAACGAAAGATAGATAGTGTTAACGGCGAGAAAGATCATTGCTGCGAACACTAGCAGGTCGGCCGACCGACCGCTGATGCTCCACGCAGCCAGTATCACCATGAGTGTCAAAGTGGATATGGTGAGTAAAATCAATCTGATGATCGACATAAAGGGCATGTGTAAAACTCGGCGGGATCCAGCAAGTGAGCAGAGATGACGACATTACAAACGCTATTTCGGCGAGAACAAGGCTAGGAATCTGATCCGAATCCGATCGTCGCCGTGAGCCTGTCGCGCTGTCCCGCCGGCGATCCAGACCGATATCACTTTCTCTGCCCATACGAAGCGTAACGCTTGGCGGAGACGTCTTGGACAGCAACCGTGACGGCTTGCCGCTGTTGTGTACCACCCGTCGCCATTCGGCGCCTTGGGCGGCACTGGTGACCTGCGAGCTTGCATAGGCCACTGCTGAGTTGAGCGCTATCGTGGACACAAATCTTTGCTTGTGGCCAAGCTCGTGCAGGCATCCTCAATATTTAAACTGGTGCACCTCTGAAGCTGCCGCCTGTGTTGGTGCGTTATGCCGCCCGTATCATTTCAGCGGGAAATTACAAAGGTATCATCACACGACATGCGTCTACCGTTTCGTGGTATCGGAAGCGTCCAGAGCTTTGGCGCGCCGCACGATGGCTGCCTTCAACCGCGCTGGGTCAATACGGGACACCAGCACGGCGCTGTCGCCCGAGTAGCCGAAGCTCGCGAAGTAGAAGCGCCCCTCGGTATCCCAGGCGTCATAGCCGGTATGGACATGAGTATGCGCGAGGGCCGGGTCGAGCTCGGCGAGCGCGCAGAGTCGCCGCGTCCTGCCGCTCCCGAAATCGAATTCGTAGAGGGCAGTGTCCTCGCTCGGGCGAGGGGAGGTGCTGGTGGCGACATAGACGCTCTTGCCGTCCGGCGCTACGGCGAAGAGCCAGAACTCGAAGCCGTTCCATCCGGGCACCTTGCCGGTGTCGACCTGCCCGAGATACGTCCACGTATGCCATGCTTGGTCGAAGCGATAGATATGGCCGCGGTCGTCACCGAAGAAACATACAAGGCCGCCCTCCATGCATTGGCCGGTCTCAAGCGCCATGCCGTCCTTCAGCCGCCAGTCCGTCTCCTCGCCGAAGCCGGTCTGCGGATCGTAGTAATGCACGTGATCGTGCGCCGCTGGCTCGTCCCAATTGCTGGCGGTGAAGTAGAGGCGCCCATGCGCGTCAACCCACATCACGCGGCCCGTATAGACGTAGGGTTGCTGATAGGAGGCCGGGCGGCCGAGATCTTGGGTCTGGCCCGTGGCGACGTCGTAGCGGTAGATCGTCCCGGTGGGCACGCCTGCGCCGTAGATCACGTTGCGAACCGGATCGGATGCGAGGGTGACGAGGTTGCCGTGCGGCACGGCGCTCCCGCCGGGTTCACCGGCGCTTAGGTCCGTTAAGCGCCCGAGGCTCGGATCGTGGGCATACCAATGGAAGCCCCGGCGCCCGAGGTACTCCGGATCGAGGTTCGATCGGTCCATCGTGGCGACGTAGATCTTCCCTGCGTGCCAAAGCGGGCGGGTATGAAATTTCTGCGCAGTCTCGCCGGGCAGCCAATTGTGGGCGGCTTCAGAGGCCGAGCGGGCGTCGCCGACATAGCGTAAGGCGCGCGCTCGCGTGTCGATTCGATAGAGCGCCGCGTTCGTGCGGTGGTCCATTCCGCTCACGTAGATATCACCGTCCGGCGTCGAACCTGTGGCGTGCCAGCTCTGGGTTGGATGCAGACCGTTCGGGGTATCGGGCAGCCGCCAGTGCCACGTGCCATCGAGGGACCCCGCCCAGCCAGCTGCGATGTCCCTAGGTCGGAGATTCTGTTGTTCGGTGGTCTGGCCCAGTGCCGGTAGGGCGAAGAAGGCGAGCGCCGTGCTCAAACGGATGAACCAGCATATCATAAGATCCGCTCCCCAAGAGCCGCGCGCAAACTGCCGGATGCGCTTTCACTTGCAGACGACAGTCCAACGCTGGTTAGCACGCTGCGTGTTCAGTGATCGATCCAGTGACGCGACATGCTGATCCAAGGGCTTTAAG
>NZ_JALNUL010000120.1:0-4066 GCF_026540775.1 Methylobacterium sp. GC_Met_3 | reverse complement strand
GCCACCATGCAGCAGCCTCTCAATTGCCTCGGTCCAAAAGACCGGTCAGGTCACTTCAGGTAGGCGGTGCCGAACGGGATCCGGCGCATTTCCAAATTATGCGCGCATCGTCACCGAGCCGTCGTCAGGGTCGACCATCTCGACGCGCGGGCCGCGGGTATCCATACCCCCGAGGGTATCGGCCAGGGTAAAATTGCAGGTTGTCGCCAGGAACGCGCCGTCATCGGTCGGCAGGACACGTAGAAGAGCGTGCGCAAGCCTACTCACGACGATCTCGCGCACGGGCAGGCCAAGGCCGCGCGAACTCTCACTCTCACGTATGTAGGCCGACACGACGTTGTCAGCGATCAGGGTGGCAAACCGCTCAAGGGCGGGGCTTAGCGTCATCTCGGGGATACCTAAAGTAATAGATTTCTCGCGAGATAACGTATTGCCTTTCTACGTGTAACGACAGACTGTGCCGCCTTCTTCACAATCAGGTGCATCGTGGACGAAAATCTAGATCTTATCGAGCGAGAAGCGCCCGATCTTACCGAGCTTACGACGACCCTCGTCGCAGCCTACGTGTCGAATAACCACATCCAGCCCAGCGAGATCGGTACGCTGATCGCCGCCATGCATGCCGCCCTGACCGGGCTTGGCAACGATGCGGCTACGGCTGCTCCTACGACCGAAAAGCTCACCCCCGCCCAGATCCGCAAGTCGGTCACGCCGGACGCCATCATTAGCTTCATCGATGGTAAGTCGTACAAGACGCTCAAGCGCCACCTGACCGGCAACGGCATGACGATGGAGCAGTACCGTGAGCGGTTCGGCTTGCCGCGAGACTACCCCTCCACCGCGGCCAACTATTCCGCGCAACGCTCGGCCCTGGCTAAGAACTTTGGGCTCGGCCAGCAGCGCGAGAAGGCTGCTCCGATGGCCGCTGAGCCTGAGGAGACCGTCTCCGACAAGTCGAAGCGCCCTGGGCGGCCGCGGAAGCAAAAGGCAGCTTCATAAGAGTAGTGGCGGGGAGGCTACGGATCTTTCGGCCTCCCATCCTCCTTCCTCCTGCATCGCAGCGGTTGAGCGCCCTCACGCTCCCGTTCGCGAGCGCGCCGGTTGCCGTGTTCTCCCCGTTCACGAGTGGCCGGCGCGTCCTTGGTTTCACCAAGGGAACTTGCTCCAAGGCAGGTTGTCAGCCTGAAATTGTTGGCTCCGGGCTATGGATGGAAACGTTTCTGCTCACAGACGCGTTACCGGCGTTCATCGACACGGAGGCACCGATGCGCCATCGCACTCTCGTTACGGCCATTCCGTTCATGCTGCTCGGCCCGGGTGCAGCATACGCACAGACCTCGGCAGCAACGCCGCCTACGACCACGCCGGGCGCACCTGGCGTAGTAGCTCCGCAGCCAGGCTCGACCGGTGCCCCGGCGGCGGCCACCGGAACTCCGACGGGCCGACCAGCCGACACCATCACGAACAACTCGGCGGCTGGAGGCAACGCCGGACAGCCTTCCCGCGCCATTCCGCAAGGTGGCGGAGGCGGCGGAAGCAAGTAAAAACTCAACAACTGCTCTGGAACGGGCCTTGCTCTCCAGAGCGTTTAGTTCGTTCCTGAGACCACGGACCGCCTCAGCCCGCCCGGCTCGCTGCCGCGGCGGGCTTCCTTCTGCGTGCCGAGATCAGGCAGCCCCCCTCAGGGCGAGTGCCCTGGCTGCTTCGATAGCTCGATTGGGTTGGTCGAACCTTCGCCTTAGATTGCGTTAACGGTGTTGATCCCACACTTGAAGCCCAGGCGGACAACGATGCGATGTTCCCTCGCGCTCACGACCGCCCTGGCTGTTCTCATGGGCATGCCGTCACTCTCTGGTGCTCAGAGTCTGCCCGAACCGCCTAGAAAGGCCTTTTCAGGAGCGGCATCTGCCGGCGAGGAAGCGGCATCAGCCGTCGATCCGGCGGTACTCGACCGATGCCGACAGCAGGCCGACACTCAAAAGCTCAAGGATGGTCCGGAGCGAAAGGCATTCATGGGGACCTGTGTCACGCCGGAGGATTGAGCGCACTCTGCCAAAACGCATTCTACACCCTCAGGAACTTCGCCGAACTCCCCGACGGCCGCGCGTGCCGATAGTGCCCTGTCGTCGCCACCGAGGCGTGGCCCAACGAAGTCTGCACGAGATGGCCATTAGATCTGAGAAGACCGCCTCCGAGAAGCCGAAGCGTACTGCTAGCCGCCCGCGGACGGACAAGACGGCTACCGGAGCGTAGGATCAGCGGTCTATTGCGTCAGACGCAGCGCGCCGATACTCGACTGGATTTTCTGGAAGGCCGCGATCAGATCGTCCGATGTGTTGGCAAGGAAGTACTGGCTCGCTGACGAAGCGCAATTTTGTAGAAGGGCTTGTCCCGCCGAGTCAATTGGGTCGGACGAAACGCTGAACGCAATCGTGTAGATCGAGATATTGACCGCTTTGGCATTCGAACATGCCTGTGCTGTGAGCGCGTCCAAAGCGTTTCGCGCGCTCGTGCCGTCCGAAACGTTCTGGTTTGCTGGCGGGAGCCGTGTATTGGCCGTCGAGGTCTTCGCATTCAGAGGGTTGGAATTTCGAAAATACCCCGTTGAGAAGTAGAGTGATCCGTTGGGCGAGTTGGGATTACTCGTCCAACTGTTGTATCCGTCAGTCATTAGAATAAGGATCTTATTGATAGCGGTAGCATTAGAACTGCTGGACGCAGTGGCATAGGCCGCAGGTGGGCTTCCAATCGTGGGGCTACTTGTGAAGACACTGAGCGGAGAAAGAGTCCGCCATCCCCACATAAATCCCTCGTGAATGTTAGTAGAGCCCGAAGGCGCCATATTACTAATCGCAGCCTTAAGAGCAGTAGTATTATTTGTGAGAGTTACGAGAGGCTGTGTCGAACACATAAAGTTTGGACCATTCGGGATCCCAAGGGCAGTGTTCGATGTGGCATTGCGCGGGTTGACGTACTTACAGGCTTGACCTTCCAGCGGCAGGTACGAGGTCGCAGAATTTTTAGTTCCACATTTGCCGTTATAGCTGCCATCTGTATCGGCGATATAGCTGTTGTAGCTGCGGTATGTGGTTCCGTTGGGGTCGGGGTAATCAGCGTAGCTGGTGCTGCCATCGCCCGGTTCGTCAGGGGCAAAGAGTGGCACGAAGTAGGAGTCCATATTGGAGCTATTAGGGGCACCATCCTGGACGTTGAGTGGGTAGGGCAAAGTTTCTAGGCAGCCGGCCCACCCCCAGTTGGGGTTGGCACTCTTAAGCTTGGAGAAGATGTCGAACCGGTTCGAGAAGTTGGATCCGCTGGCGTTGAGCACGTTTGTCCAGTGGTAACTGGACTGCGCGTTCTGGTCGATCCAGCTGGCATTCCGGTAGGTCGTCGGGTCCACCGCCACGGCCGCAGCGAACGGCACAATTGAGATCCTGGTCGCGCTGCTGAACGAGCTGTTGGCGTAGACGTAGTTGACGAAGTTCGTCGCCGCCTGCTGCACGGCCTGCATCTTCGACTGGGTACCGCTCGACTCGGCCATCGACCCCGTATTGTCGAGCACCAGCGCGATCTCGAAGGTCTTCGGGATCGGCGTGGCGCATTGCGACGTGGCCCCCGGATTGATGCGCGTGGTGCCAGTCAGCTTGCCGAAGAAGGTCGTCGATAGCTTGTGCGCCGAGAGGGTGATCTGGCGCGGGTTGCTGGTGACGGTCAGCGGGTCGACCACGAGGTTCGTGGCACCCATGGCCCCGTTCAGAGTGGTCTGAGCGAGGGTGTTCAGATCCGCCGTGCTCGTGGTCATTGGCGTCTGACAGAGCAGTAGCGCGGTCGAGTCCGTCGATACCTGGAGCTTCGCTTCGAGTCGCGTGGCGAAACCGTAATCGATGGCCGCGCCGCCGAGCATGAGCATCGGCACGCTCATGAAGGCGAACAAGAGCGCGACGTTGCCACCGTGATGCGAGCGAAACGCATCACCACGGCGAATGATACGACGAAGGCCTTGAACCGGTCGCCGTCCGTTATGTTGGGTCAAAGCGAACAATGCCGAGCCGAGCCTAATGCTGAT